>JAHEHM010000065.1:13545-67344 GCA_024644585.1 Porticoccaceae bacterium
TTTATCTGCGTTTGACTTACTCCAGGCAAGTCATATTCCACCGGATCCTCAACCGTCATAATATTGCGTTGCTGGCGATCCATTTGCTGAAGTGCCGCATAAAGCGTGGTTGTCTTACCCGACCCCGTTGGACCCGTCACCAAAATAATGCCATGGGGCCTAGATATAAGACCATCCAACTCTTGCTTGGTCTCTTCAGGCATACCTAGCTGTTTAGCTTTTAACTTGCCAGCATCTTTGTCTAGCAATCGCATCACCACGCGCTCACCATGACTCGAAGGCATAGTTGAAACTCGCAGATCAATACTTCGCCCTCCTATCAGGACGCTCATGCGACCATCTTGAGGCAATCTTTTTTCTGCAATATCCAGCTTAGACATTACCTTGATGCGTGAAATAAGTAATGGGGCAATTTGAATAGAGGGTGTAAGCACTGTTCTTAGAACGCCATCGAGCCGAAAGCGAACCAACGCTTCTTTTTCGTAGGGCTCAATATGGATATCAGAGGCATTTTCTTTTAGCGATTCTGTGAGCACTGCATTGAGTAGCCGCACGATGGGGGCATCGTCATTTTCCGCATCTAAAAGATCCCCGACATCTTCAAGATCAGCCGCCGCAGATTCCATATCCACGAAGTCTTTGATATCTTCCATCACTGATTCAGATGTTCCTGAACGGCCGCTATAAATCTGGCTGAGCAATGCATCAAACTCTGTTTCAGGTAAATTTTCTACAGGTAATTTGGCGCCGGTAAAGCGACTTGCCTCAGTAACTGCCCATAAAGGGGCATCTGGACCAATCAGTAATTGTTGGCGCTCATTATCAACGGCCACCCGATTAACTCGAGCAAACTCAAAGGGCAATAACTTTAATGCTTGATGTTCCAAAACAACTCCCGACCATTTGCTAATTTAAACAGCAATTTAATTAAGCTTTAGCAATCACGTAAAACCTTATCATACACTTATGTAAAGTATACACCGCCACGGGCACTTATGACTTATTTATGAACCGCCTTAACGATAATATTGCATTAATGGGAGAGAAATTAAGGTCTGCTTAGCTAATGGCCACAGGAATTATTCTGTAGCCGGCTTAACGCCAGCCATATTTGGAAAAGGGAATGGACTGACATTTCCTCCCTGAGGTGCCTCTGAAATCTTGCAGGCGCCTTCTTTTTCTACCTCATCAATGCGAACCACCGACTGCATAGGGATGAAGCTTCGCTTAACTGCAGAGAATTCACTTTTAAGTTTTTCTTCCGCTGGATCAACAATCATTTTTGAACGCTCACCAAAAACAAATTGCTCAACTTCCAAAAACCCCCAAAGTTCACTTTGAAAAACATGCCGAGCATAAATTTCATAAACTTCACCCTGGTTAAAAAAGGTTATTCGGTAAATAGGATTATTAATCATTGATTTCACTAGTCTTGTTACAAAAAAACGGCGGCAATCATACCATAAATATTGGGATAATATTGCCAATTAATGGCGCAAAGCTATAATGCCTATCTTATTAACTCGACCCCTTAGTCTTTCTGATGCCTAATAACTCGGTAAAAAAATTACATATTGTTACTCACGGCTGCCAGATGAATGAGTATGATTCTTCTCGAATGGCAGATTTGCTTGGTGATAGCCACAATATGGTGGCCACAGAAAACGCTGATGAAGCGGATGTTTTACTGCTTAACACCTGCTCAATTCGCGAGAAAGCACAGGAAAAAGTTTTTCACCAATTAGGTCGATGGAAAAAACTCAAAGATAATAACCCTGATCTAGTGATTGGTGTTGGTGGCTGTGTAGCTAGCCAAGAAGGTGATGCTATCGCTAAGCGAGCGCCTTTTGTTGACGTCATATTTGGCCCGCAGACGCTTCATCGTCTTCCAGAAATGATAGAAACCCAGAAAAAAGATGGCACAGTTGCGGTTGATATTAGCTTTCCAGAAATTGAAAAATTTGATCGACTACCCACACCAGAAGCCGATGGAGTAAGCGCCTTTGTATCAATTATGGAAGGCTGCTCAAAGTACTGTACCTTTTGTGTTGTCCCCTATACTCGAGGTGAAGAAGTTAGTCGCCCGCTAGCGGATGTGCTCTCTGAAATCAGCGCGCTGGCGGCACAGGGTGTAAGAGAAATTAATCTTCTAGGGCAAAATGTCAACGCTTACCGTGGCGACATGCCCGATGGTTCGGTTTGCGATTTAGCTGAACTCATTACCTATGCAGCTGATATAGACGGCATTGATCGACTGCGTTATACCACCTCTCATCCGGTGGAATTTTCTGACGCACTGATTGATGTTTATGCCAAGGTGCCCGAGCTGGTTAGTCATCTTCATCTGCCTGTTCAAAGTGGCTCTGATCGCATCTTAATGGCAATGAAGCGTGGCCATACCGCCATTGAGTACAAATCAAAAATTCGTCGCTTACGCGCTATTCGCCCAGATATCAGTATTTCTTCTGACTTTATTGTGGGCTTTCCGGGTGAAACAGAAACAGACTTTGCTGCCACTATGAAACTCATTCAAGAAATAGGCTTCGACACCTCTTTTAGCTTTGTTTACAGCGCAAGACCCGGAACGCCGGCAGCTGACTTGCCGGATAATGAGGATGAGACCCTTAAAAAGAAACGACTAAAGATTCTTCAAGACCGTATCGTTCAGAATGCTATCGAAATTAGTGGCCGCATGGTTGGCACGCGACAAACCCTACTGATTACTGGCGTTTCAAAGAAAGACCCGGGGCAGTTACAGGGTCGTACTGAAAATAATCGAGTGGTTAATTTTTCAACTGACAATCATCAGTTAATCGGCCAGTTCGCTGAGGTAGAAATTACTGAGGCACTACCCAATAGTCTTCGCGGCGTACTTTGCTAACAGCCTAAATCCTAACGCCACAACGCTTTGTCATAATTTGTTGATAAAAAGTATTTACGCTGAGTTAAATTTCGCGCTATGCTAGTGCCAACTTTATAAAAAGGTATATGTACTTTAGTGAATCAACTAGATTCCAATAAGCCCGCTCAAAGCATTAACTTAGAGCCCAACGACGCCCATCGTCTGGCTTCCCTCTGCGGCCAATTCGACGAAAATATCCGACTCATTGAACAGCGACTAGGTGTCGAAATACGCTCTCGAGATAATTATTTTGCCGTTTATGGCGAATCAGATGCCTGCAAAAGCGCGGTCAATATACTTTTCAATCTCTACCAAGAGACCGCACATTTCCCCGAATTACCTATTGAAGAAGTTCATTTAAATCTTAGACAAACTGAGCGAGAACAACCTATGCCGCAAAATGCTAACTCTGCAGAAGTAACTGATAACGTAGAAAGCTTTTCTGTCATCCGCACTAAAAAAGGAAATATCAAACCGCGAGGGCTCAACCAACAGCGCTACGTGAGAGCCATTCAAACGCATGATATTAACTTTGGTATTGGTCCTGCAGGAACTGGTAAAACTTACCTTGCTGTGGCCTGTGCTGTGGAATCACTACTAAGAGACGAAGTTGAACGCATTCTTCTTGTTCGGCCTGCGGTTGAAGCCGGCGAACGTCTAGGCTTTTTACCGGGGGATTTAGCGCAAAAAGTGGACCCCTATCTGCGCCCACTGTACGACGCACTTCATGAAATGCTGGGCTTCGAAACAGTGACTAAATTACAGGAGCGCGGGGTTATTGAAATTGCTCCGCTCGCTTATATGCGCGGTCGAACACTGAATGCTTCGTATATAATTTTGGATGAAAGCCAAAATACAACCCGCGAACAAATGAAAATGTTTTTAACCCGTATTGGTTTTGGCTCAACGGCGGTTATCACCGGCGATTGTTCACAAATAGATCTCCCAAAAGGGGTTGGCTCTGGCTTAATTCATGCGCAGGAAGTGTTGCAATCGGTAGACGAAATTAGCTTTACAAACTTTGCCTCCCGCGACGTTGTGCGTCATCCTGTGGTTCAAAGCATTGTTGATGCTTACGATCACCATGAATCTAAATCCTAGGCTAAGCTAGCGTTTATTATGACCTTAATCGTAGACATTCAGATGGCTTCGGCGTCTGAAGAAGCCCCCGACCCGCAGAGTATTGAGCGCTGGGTAGGCGCAGCTATAGGTAATCAGCGTGAATCTACGGAACTCAGCGTTCGTATTGTCGACGCCGAAGAAGGTCAGGCACTAAACGAGCAATTTAGAGGCTCTACCGGAGCTACCAACGTGCTGTCTTTTCCTTTCGAAAATGAATCTCCTGAGCCACTGCCACTGATTGGCGATATTGTCATATGCGCGCCCGTAGTGGCTAAAGAAGCCCGCGAACAGAACAAAGCATTAAATGCACATTGGGCTCACATGATGATTCATGGTGTGCTACATTTGCTTGGCTATGACCATCAAAATGAAAATGATGCAAATCTAATGGAATCCCTTGAAACAGAAATTATGCAGGGCTTGGGATTTCCCCCGCCCTATTCCTGTCAATAAGAGCAAAATAATGAACGACGAAATAGACAACGGACAGCAAAAGAAAAACCTCCTACAGAAACTATGGGAGAACTTTTCACCTGCACCCTCAAATAGCGATGATGTTATTGAATTACTTCGCGATGCTGAGGATCAGTCAATTATCGACACTGGCGCTCTGCAAATTATGGAAGGCGCTATTAAGGTATCTGATCTGCAGGCACGAGAAATTATGGTGCCAAAGTCCCAAATGATGGTTATCGAAGAAGATTTTTCATTAGAGCAAATCCTTCAGGTGGTAGTTCAATCTCAACACTCAAGATTTCCTGTTATCGGTGAGTCTTCTGATGACATTAAAGGCATTCTTTTAGCCAAAGAGCTTTTACCTCTGGTGCTTTCGGGTAAGGATTCCTTTGAGCTTCAAAACCTACTAAGACCTGCGACTATTATTCCGGAAAGTAAGCGCCTCAATGTATTGCTGCAAGAGTTTCGCGAGCAACGCTATCATATGGCCATTATCGTTGATGAATATGGCGGTGTCTCTGGACTTTTAACCATTGAAGATGTGCTTGAAGAAATCGTCGGTGAAATTGAAGATGAAACTGATGAGCATGAGCCTGAGCAAATTCTAAATCTCTCTGGTGGCTGCTTTAGCGTTGAGGCAATTACTACCATTGATGACTTCAACGAATTTTTTGATGTGGGCTTCCCTGATGACGAGTTCGATACTGTCGGCGGTCTTGTGGTTAATGCCTTTGGCTGTCTGCCAGCGATTGGTGATCAAACTAAAATTGGCCAATTTGAATTTAAAGTTCTCAATTCAGATAATCGAAAAATTACTCTCCTAGAAGTCGCCAAAAGTTAATTGCTGGCCATGCAACCTAATACTTTAGTAAAGATACTTGGCCTATTGGGAGCCGGGGCTTTATTTCCCTTTTCTTTGGCACCTTATTCTATCTGGCCGGCGGCTATTCTCAGCATGGCTATTCTCTTTTATGCCATAGCAAACCAAACCCCGAGGCGCGCCTTTTGGATTTCAACCCTGTTTGGCATGGGTATGTTTGGAGTTGGCGCTAGCTGGGTATTTGTTAGCATGCATTCCTTTGGCGGCGTGTCTATGTTGTTTGCTATTGTTGGCACGCTGCTATTTTGTACTTTGAATGCTGTTGTTTTTGCCATACCTTTTTCACTGAGTGCATTTTTACCTAATAAGCGTTATGCATTACTTCTCGGGCTACCTGCCCTGTGGGTAATAAGTGAGTGGATTCGCAGCTGGCTGCTTACTGGATTTCCGTGGCTTTTTGCCGGCTATAGCCACACCGATACTTGGCTGAATGGCTGGGCACCGATTGGCGGAATCTATTTGCTCAGCTATTTCTGTGGTGTCCTAGCAGTACTTGCGGCGCAAATTCGCAACCACTCCTCAAAGAAAGCCCATATAATTAGCACTATTGTTGTGGCGACTTTGTTTCTTGGTGGCTATATTTTACAACAGGTAAACTGGACTGAGCCCACAGGGAAAGATCTGTCTGTGGCACTTGTGCAACCCAATATCGACCAAAGCGATAAATGGTCTTTCTCGATGCGCAACCAAATACTGGAGCAGCTAGTCACCCAAACTCAGCCCTACTGGGGTACTGATATTATTTTGTGGCCCGAAGGAGCAATCCCCGCTATATACACACAGGTCGCTCCATTTTTAGGTGAACTTCATGAGCAGGGACTTAAGCATCAAAGCGCTCTAATTGTTGGCTTACCCGCAAATATTAATCCACAAGGCCCCTATTACAACTCTATGTTGGCATTGGGTATTGGTCAGGGTCGATATGATAAAACACGGCTAGTTCCCTTTGGCGAATACGTGCCCTTTGAGTCTTTTATTCGCGGATTAAATAGCTTCTTTGATTTACCTATGTCGTCTTTTTCATTGGGTAGTAAAAACCAGCCGCCTCTGACTGTAGAGGATACTCGAATTGCCACCGCTATCTGCTACGAAATTGCCTACCCAGATCTGGTCGCGAGCAATAGTCGTAATAGTAATATCCTGTTAACTGTGAGTAATGATGCCTGGTTTGGTGATTCAATTGCGCCTCATCAGCATATGCAAATGGCTCGAATGCGTGCTATTGAAGCGGCTAAACCGTTAATCCGCGGTACTAATAATGGCCTCACGGCGGCAGTTGACCATGGAGGGCAGATACTTCAGCAGCTAGTTCAATTTGAAGCTGGCGTTTTACTGACAAACATTGAGCCAAGGTCTGGTAATTCGCTGTTTACCCGAACGGGAAGCTGGCCCATCATATTATTTAGTTTATTAACTGTTGCGTACTTACTTTTAAGATCATCGAGTAGCAAACAAATGGAGAAATTGTAATGAAAATTTTTAATAGTACTGTACTTGTTTTTTTGATGGCTTTTTCTTCCATCGCCCTCTCTCTAGAAGTGGGTGATATGGCGCCAGATTTTTCTCTTCAAGGCACTGACGGAAAGACCTATAGCCTAGAACAGTTTAAGGGCAAGCAAGCCATAGTGGTCGCTTGGTATCCTAAGGCTTTTACCAGCGGCTGCACTATTGAGTGCAAATCTCTGGCTGAAAATGGTCATCTACTAAAGGCATTCGATGTGAGTTATTTTATGGCCAGTGTTGATCCCCTTGAGAAAAATGTGGCCTTTGCCGAATCCACGAAAGCCGATTTCCCATTATTGAGTGATCCTAGCAAAGCAACCGCTAAAGCCTATGATGTCCTAGCGCTCTACGGCCTACCCAAAAGACATACCATTTATATCAGTAAACAGGGAAAAATCCTTAAGGTCGATCGCAGTATTAATGCTGCTACCTCTGCGCAAGATATAGCAAAAAACTTGCAGGAATTGGGTATTCCTCTGGCTGTTTCTACGCCTTCGGAAAAGAGCTAGTCAGCAAAATTTAACTTGTCACACTTAATCTCTGTTAGAGAGGCGCTGGTTCGCCTATAATTCGCCACTGGTTTTAAATTCAACACTGGCAGCGAGCGCAATGACTCAAGAGCAACAATATAATCCGGCACTGATTGAGCAACAGGCTCAGACCTATTGGTCTGAGAATAAAACATTTGAAGTGGGTGAAGACGCCAATAAAGAAAAGTTTTATTGTCTAGCCATGTTCCCTTATCCCAGCGGTAAGCTTCATATGGGTCATGTGCGTAATTACACCATTACCGATGTCATCGCACGCTATCAAAAAATGCAGGGTAAAAATGTTCTTCACCCAATGGGCTGGGACGCATTTGGTCTACCCGCTGAAAATGCTGCCATACAGAATAAAACTGCGCCTGCTAAATGGACGCGAGAAAATATCGCGTATATGAAGACTCAGCTAAAATCGCTGGGCTTTGGTATCGACTGGTCGCGTGAACTTGCTACCTGCGAACCTGACTACTATAAATGGGAGCAGTGGTTTTTTACCCGTCTTTATGAAAAAGGCTTAGTCTATAAAAAAACCAGCGCTGTTAACTGGTGCCCCCATGATGCCACCGTATTAGCCAACGAACAGGTCATCGATGGCGGCTGCTGGCGCTGCGGCACTGAAGTTGAGCGCAAAGAAATTCCTCAATGGTTTATTCGCATTACAGATTATGCCGACCAGTTATTGAATGATCTTGATCAGTTAGATCATTGGCCCGAGCAGGTTAAAACCATGCAGCGCAACTGGATTGGCAAAAGTCGCGGCATTACTCTGCAATTTAAGCTCTCCAAAGCTGTTGATGATTACTCAGATTTTGAGGTGTATACCACACGTCCTGACACATTAATGGGTGTGACCTATGTCTCCTTAGCACCACAACACCCTATTGCTCTAGAATTAGCAAAGTCTAATCCAGAGTTAGCCTCTTTTATCGAGCAGTGCCAAACTCAGAAGGTATCGGAAGCCGAAATGGCCACTCTAGAAAAGGCTGGTATTGCGACGGGTATCAATGCAATCCACCCTATTACTGGCAAGCAGGTGCCTGTTTGGGTTGGTAACTACGTGTTGATGGATTATGGCTCAGGTGCGGTTATGGCGGTTCCTGCTCATGATCAACGGGACTATGAATTTGCCCATAAATACAGCTTACCGATTGAACAGGTGATTGCGCCTAGCAAGGATGAGGAATGTGACCTCAACAATCAGGCTTTCACTTGCAAAGGGAAATTAATAAATTCTGGCGAGTTTAATGACCTAGATTTTGATCAGGCCTTTGACGCTATCGCCAAAAAATTGGAAGCCAATAATCTTGGTTCTGTTACCACAAATTTCCGATTGCGAGACTGGGGAGTTAGCCGCCAGAGATATTGGGGCACACCTATTCCAATGTTTAACTTATCGGATGGCGCGGACATTCCTGTTCCGCTTGAGAAACTCCCTGTGTTGTTGCCTGAAGATGTTGAAATGGATGGTATCCAGTCGCCTATCAAGGCAGATCCTAATTGGCGTAAAGCCCAGCTCGAGGGTCAGGCTGTTGAGCATGAAACAGATACCTTCGATACCTTTATGGAATCCTCTTGGTACTATGCTCGCTTTACTTGCTCAGACGAAGACCAATCTATGCTCAACCCCGAGCGAGCTAATTATTGGCTGCCAGTGGATCAGTATGTAGGCGGTATTGAGCATGCAATTTTGCACCTTTTATATGCCCGATTTTTTCACAAACTACTCAGAGATGAAGGCTTTGTAGAAAGTGATGAGCCTTTTAAAAGCTTACTCTGCCAAGGCATGGTTTTAGCGGAGTCCTTTTATACTGAGGACGAGGGTCGCAAAAACTGGCTTTCTCCCTCTGACGTGCATGTTGAGCGTGACGAAAAGGGCCGCACCGTTAAGGCCACAGAAATTTCGACGGGCGAAGAAGTCAAAAGTGGCGGCATTATAAAAATGTCTAAATCAAAAAATAATGGTGTTGATCCTCAGGCGGCTATCGAGCAGCACGGCGCTGATACCGTAAGGCTGTTTACTATGTTTGCCGCACCCCCAGAGCAAACTCTGGAGTGGAGCGACGACGGTGTGGCTGGCGCTCATAGATTTTTAAAACGTCTTTGGATGGCAGTTACTACGCACTGCGAGCTACAACCCTCAACGGATCTCAATCTGGATGGCTTGACCGACGCACAAAAAGATTTACGCAGAAAAACTCACCAAACCATCGAAAAAGTCAGCGATGATTTTGGAAGGCGCTATACGTTTAATACGGCAATTGCCGCGGTTATGGAGCTACTTAATAATATTTCGCAACTCAGCGACAAGGATAATCAGTCACAGGCAGTTCGTCACGAAGCGCTTAACTCAGCGATTTTACTACTTGCCCCAATCGTGCCGCATATCTGTCATAGCTTATGGCAAGCAATGGGCAATAAAACCAATGTGGCTGATGCTTCATGGCCTGTAGTAGACGACTCTGCGCTAGTTCAGAGTGCCATTGAAATGGTGGTTCAGGTCAACGGCAAGGTTAGAGGTAAAATACAGGTTGCTGTTGATGAGACCAAAGATAACATTGAAAAATGCGCCCTAGAGGAGCCAAATGTTATGCGCTTTACCGAAGGAAATACTGTCCGAAAAGTGATTGTGGTTCCTGGAAGATTAGTTAATATTGTAGCTAACTAAACATTATTTAAATAAAGGCTAATGCGATGCTAGCAAAACCAATGATTTATATTCTTATCTGCATTTCTCTGGCAGTGAATGGATGTGGGTGGCAGCTTCGCGACATGTCCCCTATAGCTAATGATCTTGGTAATGTATATGTCAGCTATTCAGATTCTCAGGCCAATATTGGTTTGGCATTGCGCCGCGAACTTAATGCCAGCCATGTGAAACTGGTTGAGACCAACGCTGAGGCAGATTATTTAATTAAGATAATTGACACTCAGAGCTCACGAAGAATTAGTGCTGTGAATATCAATATTCGCGCCTCCCAGTATCAACTCTATCAGGCAGTGGACTATATGATGATTGATAACATGGGAAAACAAATCATACCTCTGACCACGGCTTATGCAGAAAGCAGTCATGACTTCAATGAGCTGGATGTATTAGCCTCTAAAAATGAAGAGTCACTGGTTCAAGATAGCCTGCGCTTTGATATTATTAGACAGATGCTTAGCCGTATTAGCGAGGCATCAATCAACGCAGAACCTCTAGAGTGAAAATCAAACCGGAACAGCTCAATACTTTTTTGCAAAAAGGTTTGCAAACAAAACAGCTGCCGCCGATTTTTGTAGTTAGTGGCGATGAGCCGCTTCTCTCTCAAGAAGCAACCGATGATATACGATCTGCCGCACGCCAGTTAGGTTATAACGAGCGAGAAACCTTCGATATCGATGGTAGATTTGATTGGAACCATGTTTTTAACGAAACGAATGCTCTTTCTCTTTTTGCCGATAAAAAAATTCTCGAACTACGAATTACCAATGGCAAGCCGGGCGATAAAGGCAGCAAGGCCCTTTGTGAGCTCTGTGAAAATCTTAATGATACCAACCTAATTCTTGTTGTTTTGCCCAAGCTAGAAAAAAGTAGCTATCAAAGTAAGTGGATGAAAACGCTAGAAGCCCATGGTGCCCATATACAGGTATGGCCAGTAAGCTCACAGCAACTACCAAGATGGATTGGTCAGCGCCTCCAACAACAGGGCATCAACGCCAATACTGAGGCGGTCAATATACTTGCTGATAGAGTAGAGGGAAATCTACTTGCAGCCATGCAAGAAATTAACAAACTGACCCTGCTCTCCCTAGAGGGTAAAGTCGATGCTGACATTATGTCTACGGTGGTGGCTGATAGTGCCCGATATAATCTTTTTTCTTTTGTGGATAAGGTGTTAGAGGGTGATGCAGAGTCTGCGGCTAGAGCATTACGCGGGCTAGAAAATGAAGGCACGGACCCGCTGGCGCTACTCTGGGCAATTACCAGAGAACTCCGCACCCTAAATAAAGCGAGCCAAGCAGTTGCATTGGGCGAACAAAAAGACCGAGCACTAAAAAACTCTGGGGTATGGGATAAACGTATCCCGCTATTTCGCAAAGCATTAGGTCGCCTATCCCCTGCTCATTTGCGCATGCTGATTCATCAAGCAGGTGCTATTGATAGGGGCGTAAAAGGCTTACGCAAGGCGGATTTTTGGAGTGAAATAACCACATTGGTGCTGTCTTTTGCGGGCAGCCAAACCTTACATCCAAAGAACATAAAACTTCTTTTGCAAGCCTAGAGGCTAGTCTTTTTATAAGACTTCAAGGCCTTATAAAACAAAGCCGTCACTAAAATACCTAATATATTGGCTAAAAGATCAAGCCATTCGGCCTGGCGGTAGCCAGTAAATGACTGCGCCACCTCAATAAGAGCGCTAAAACACGCCAAAAGAATACCTAGGGACATCAGGCGCCACTTCTTTCCATAGGCCAACAAAAGCAGTCCAAATAAAACCATGTAAACGAAAAGGTGGCTGAGCTTATCTTGCCCTTGAAACATCTGCTGCCCAGGAACTGATAACATTGAAACCACAGCAACCAGACATAATGTTAGCCAGAAAAATAACTTCAATATCTGGCTATACCAATCCTTTTTGTTTTTCATTTAAGTAAGTCCAAGTGCTGATTCAGTTGATTATAGCGCTCAATAGTTCCCACATCACACCAATGGCCACGATATAGGGAGCCGATAATATGCTTAGACTCAATTGCTGGACGCAAAACATCTCTTAAAGGAAAACAGGAAGCATCAATAGGGTTTTTGGCATAGTCAGTAAATAACGCTGGTTTAAGCAGACTGATGCCACTAAAAGTATATTTTAAGTTTGGCTGATAACTGATCAAATCCTCTTGCAGGCCAAAGTCACCGGCTGGATTATGTTGAGGATTATTAACCAGAAGCAACCAAGCTGACTGATCGTCTTCCAATGAAATATCTGTCACTGTTGGCAGTGGAAAATCAGTCCAAATATCGCCATTTATCAGTAGAAATGGCGCATCCCCCAATAATGGCAATGCCTTCAAAATCCCGCCGCCCGTTTCAAGCGGCTGTGGCTCTTTTGACCAAGTAATATGAACGCCAAAATTTGAGCCGTCGCCAAAAAAGTTCTCGATCTGGTCCGCGAGCCAACAAATATTAATCACTATCTCAGTGATACCCATTGCCGCTAATCGCTCAATATGATGCTGAAGCAAAGGCTTGCCAGCCACAGGAATCATCGGTTTAGGTGTTTTATCAGTGAGTGGTCGCAACCGCTTACCATAGCCTGCAGCCAGAATCATCGCCTTCATTAGCAATCACCTGAAGGGGTTTTATACCAAGGCATCTTAATCACTAGCGGCATAATTTTTTGCTTAAACCAATGGTTAAATGGCAGCGTTTGTGGATAACGCTCTGAGGCTTCTAGGCAATAATCGATCACCAGCGGTAAATCATTCAAATACCCAGATTTGCTATCCCGCAGTGCAAGCCGAGCAAAAATTCCTAACACCTTGATATGCCGCTGAAGACCCATAAGGTCGAACCACTGGGCAAACTTTTTATCATCTACAGAGTCGAGTCTTGCGGCCACCTCAGGATGCTGCTTGAAATTAGCAACCCGCATTGCAACCCAATCAGAAGACCATTTCACATAACAGTCTTTTAACAAGGAAACCAAATCATAGGTAATGGCACCGTACATAGCATCCTGAAAGTCTATTACTCCAAGTGTTTCGTCGGCCAAAATCATTAAATTACGTGAATGATAATCTGTGTGCACCATAACTTGAGGCTGCTCTAAGGCACTTTCTACAAGACTTTGGAATAGGTTGTGCAGTTGCTTTTTCTCGCTATCATTCAACTTAATCTCTAATAATTCATTTAAAAACCAACGCTCAAATAAAGCCATCTCTTCATGCAACTTTGCGTCATCATGGCATGGAATAAGTGGGGTTGCCTCGGTAGCCTGCTGAATTTGCAACAACGCCTGCTCTGCCTGATTATACAAACGGTCTTTATCGTTCGTTTCAATCTCCTGAGCGAACAATATAGGGCCAAAATCTTCCAGCAAGAAATAACCTAATTCAAAATTAACCGCATGGATTTTGGGTGTTTTGATTCCCTGTGACTTTAAAAATAAAGATATATCGACATAAGCCCAATTTTTTTCTTTGGCGGGTGGCGAATCCACAGCTATTAGACTTGGATAGGTATTGGTTCGATAATATCTACGGAAACCGGCATCTCCAGCGAGCGCATCAAGCTGAATAGGGCTTAGAAGATCTACCCCATGGGGCAAAGACTGTTCAATCCATTGAGAAAACTGCTGCTGATTCTGCATAACTATTTTTATATCTGAAAAAGTGCAGTTTCATTATATCCCCAACAGAGGATAAGCATTCAAGTTATCTAAAAAAAATCTAAATATCCCGGCAGTTTTATTAGGTAAGAATCATCATTTTCTAGCCTAGATACGTTAGAATAGTCAGAATATGTTTTTCCAATGAGAATAGTTTTGCTAAACGCAGTTAAATACCGCTTTCTTACTACAGCCGTCTTGCTATTTACCTCAGCTACCTGGGGCGAATCCACTGTTGACTCATCCGAGGTAAAGCGAGATCTCGACTGGGTTGATAGACAAGAAATGAATGCTGAGCAGCAGGCAACCATACCTAGATTTTGCTGTGGGGCGTTCCTCGAACCCCAATCTGAAGGAAAAGAGTCAACATTGGATCCCAGTGAGGCCTCTCTTCGAGTCAGCGCCCTAAGTACCGAAACTGGCGACGGTTCAGCGGCTATTCTGAGAGGTGATGTCAATATTACTCAGGGGTATCGTCAAATTACCAGCGACCTTGCACTGGTTGATCAAGAGAACCGACAAATTAACCTGTCGGGTAATGTGCGCTTTCGAGAGCCTAATATGCTGCTTGCAGGCGATGATGCTCTGTTAAATTTAGATAGCCAAGAAATTAAACTCAAAAATGTCGACTATGTTCTTCATCAAGCCGGCGTAAGAGGCTCGGCTGATCTATTAAGTAGGCAAGAAAATGGCTTAATTATCATTGAGGATGCAACTTACACCAGTTGCGAACCCGGTCTTAATACCTGGCAGCTAAAAACCAACGAGATCAAACTAGACCAAAACTCAGGCTTTGCTACCATAAAGAACGCGCGTCTAGATGTTGCTGGCCTGCCAATTTTTTATTTTCCTTATGGGAAATTCCCAATAAGTGATCGCCGCTCTAGCGGCCTGCTTTTCCCGAGCATCTCCAATGACGATACCAATGGTGTCGACTTATCATTGCCCATCTACTTAAATTTGGCACCCAACTATGATGCCACATTAACACCGCGTTACTTGCAACATCGCGGCACCGCACTTGAAGCAAAATTCAGGCATCTCAGTCGCTGGTCACAAACTGAGTTCTCAGCGGGTTACCTTGGCAATGATCAGGGCGGCAATCGACCCGAAAATTTACTAGACCCCAGCGAACCCTTGCCTAACCAGGGTGATGATCGTTATCTCGCTCGCCTTCAGCATAGTGGCAATTTTTCTAAAGCCTGGTCTTCTTTTCTAGACATCAATGATGTTAGCGACAAGGCCTATTTCTTTGACTTTGGCAATTTAACCGATGAGGAAATTGACCCAACTTACCTAAGACGAATAGGTAAACTTGGCTATCAGACGGATCACTGGAAATTCACTCTTGAGGCTCAAGATTATCAATCGATCACCTACGGTATTGAGAGCCCATACCAACTAAAATCTAGACTATCTGTTGAGGGTAACTATCACTTAGATAACGATGTTACCATCGGGTTAGACACTCAACAGTCGGAATTTTCACATCATTCAGATAGCCTAGTCAGCGGCAGCCGAACAAGGCTCAACTACAACATTGGATTAGATAAACGCAGCGACTGGGGCTACTTTAGACCCAAAATTGGACTACAACATCTGGCCTATCAGCTGAATAATGCTGTTTTAGATCCAGAAAATAGCGCTACTGACTCAACATTAAACCCCGAAGTCACCTCGCCATTTTTCAGCCTAGATGCCGGGTTAAGATTTGAAAAGCTTAATGGTTTATTTAAGAACTATAAGCAAACCCTTGAGCCTAGATTGTTCTATATCAATTCAAACTATCACAACCAAAATCATTTACCAGACTTTGATAGCCAAGAAATGATGCCGTCTTATTCACAGCTATTTAGACCCGATCGTTTTACCGGTGGTGATCGTATTTCAGACGACCATCGCTTGACCCTAGGGCTTTCAACTAGCTATATCAACAAGCAATCAGGTCAGGAGAAGCTTCGAGCCAGTATTGCACAGGCTGTCTATTTTGATGATAGAAAAGTGACTCTCCTGCAACTCGATAACTCGTCAAATAATCTCGAACGCAAAAAATCGGATATCGCTGTTAAGCTTAGCTTAAGAATTAATAATAACTGGCGTATCAATAATGAAGCCATATACGACAACAGCCAAAAGAAAATGGAAAAAGGGGCGGCAAACCTTTATTACCGCAATAATGAAAACAAAATATTTAATGTAGGCTACCGATATTCGCGCCTAGAGGCCGCAACCATGACCACCGCTGCAGTAACAGAAAAAATTGATCAGCTAGACCTATCGTTTAGTCTACCTATGGGTAGAAATTTCAATTGGCTGGGTCGCTGGCACCATGATTTTTCTAATAACAGGGAACTTGAACTGTTTACTGGGTTCGAATATAACAACTGTTGTTGGCGCGCAGGATTAATCGTTCGGCGTTGGTTAGATAATCGCTATGAAGATGCAAGCCCTGAACTACTTACCCCAAAGAATGGTATATTCTTACAGGTCCAATTAAGAGGACTGGCTGGGACTGGCAGTCGAGTGGGCTCAATTTTGAAAAAAGGAATCTATGGCTATGAGCCTATGGAAAAGTTTTAAACTAAATATCATCGCGCAATTAGCGCTATCAGTCGTTTGTTCATCCACTGTATCAGCAGAGGTTGTTTTACTTGATCGCGTGGCCGCAATTGTCGATGACAATATAGTCCTACAGACTGAGCTTGAACAGCGCACTGCCAATATTTACCGTCAAATTCAACAATCTGGCACCGAGCCCCCTGCGGCAGAAATTGTAAAAAAACAGGTGCTCGAGAGACTGATTCTAGAGCGCCTACAGCTCAATATTGGCGATAAGGTTGGCGTTCGTATTGCCGATCAAGAGATCGATCAAACCATTGCTCGAATTGCTGCCAGTAACAATATAAGCGTTGAGGATTATATTGCGCAGATTCATGCGAGCGGTGAAACTATGGCAAAAATACGCCAAGAAATTGCCAATGAAATGATCATCATGCAGGTGCAACAGGGCACTGTTATGCGTGGCATTCAGATTAGTGAGCAAGAGTTAAATAACTTTCTTAACTCTGAAGAAGGTAAGCTAGTGACCTCACCAGATGTGTCTATTGGTCAAATTCTGTTATCTGCACCCTCAACGGCGACGGTTGACGAACTAGAAAGCATCAAAAATAAGTTGTCTGAAATCACTCAACAACTTGCTGAGGGAGCTGACTTCAAACAGCTAGCAATAGCCAATAGCGACGACCAAAGCGCTCTCGAAGGTGGTGATTTGGGATGGCGTAAACTTGCTCAACTACCTCTTCTGTTTAGCGAGTCCCTCGAAAACCTTGAACCAGGACAGGTATCAGAACCTATTCGAAGTGGTGCAGGCTTCCATTTATTAAAACTTTACGAGCGAAAAGGTGGCGGCGAACAACTTATAGAGCAACATTTTGCTCGACATATTTTACTGACACCCAACCAAATTAGAGACGAACAACAGACCATTGAACTGTTAGAAGATATTCGTACACAGATTATTGAGGGTGAAGATTTTTCCAAACTAGCAAAGCAGCATTCCAAAGACCCAGGTTCTGCCCTAAAAGGGGGAAGTCTGGGCTGGTCGACACCTGGCCTGTTTGTTCCTGAATTTGAGCAGACTATGGGAAGTATTGCGCTCAACGAAATAAGTGCACCTTTTCAGTCGCAATTTGGATGGCATATATTGCAAGTGACCGAGCGCCGCATGCAAGACTTTAGCGATGATATTTTACGCAATAGAGCCGATAATTTGCTTCGCCAGCGAAAGTATTCAGAAGAACTTCAGGTATGGCAGCAAAAACTGCGCGATGAAGCCTATATTGAGATCAAAGAGATCTAAATGACTAGAAGATTGGCAATAACGCCCGGTGAACCTGCAGGTATTGGGCCCGAACTGCTTATACAAGCAGTACAGAATGGTTGCGCACAGCAACTCGTGGCCTTTGCGGACCCGAAAATGCTAACAGAGCGCGCTAAGCTGCTTGGATTACCCTTGCACCTAAAGCCTTATGACCCCAATAATCCAGCCACATCCCTTCTACCTGGCGAACTGTACATATCCGCTATTTATACTGATTCTGAAGCAAAAGTAGGCGAACTAAATGCTGCCAATGCGCCCTACGTACTGGCCTGCTTAGATGCTGCCATCGCGGCCTGCCAAGCTAATGAATGTGCCGGCCTAGTCACCGGCCCTGTGCAAAAATCTATTATTAATGACGCGGGAATCGATTTTTCAGGGCACACCGAATACCTTGCTCTAAAGACTCATACAGATACAGTTGTCATGATGTTAGCGACCGAGAATTTACGTGTTGCGCTTGCCACTACCCATTTGCCTCTTCGCGATGTAGCTGATGCAATAACTGCCCCCTTGCTGGAATCAGTTATTGATATTCTCAACCATGATTTATGCACAAAATTTGGCATAAAACAGCCAAAAATACTGGTCTGCGGCCTAAACCCCCATGCCGGTGAAGGCGGACATCTTGGCAACGAAGAAGGCGATATCATCTCTCCGGTGATTGAACAATTTAAACAGCAAGGTATGGCTATTTCAGGGCCCTACCCCGCAGATACTCTATTCACAGAAAAATACTTATCAAATGCCGATGCTGTGCTTGCCATGTATCATGATCAAGGATTACCTGTACTCAAGCACAGTGGCTTTGGGCGTGCAGCTAATATTACGCTAGGCCTGCCTATTATTAGAACCTCTGTAGATCACGGTACCGCGCTTGATCTAGCCGGCAAAGGCATCGCCGATAAGGGCAGCTTCGAGGTCGCCCTAAACTGCGCCGCGCAAATGGCTGAGCGACGCTTGAATGGTGGGCAATGAATACCTCGCATAAGCCACGCAAACGTTTTGGGCAAAACTTTCTTATCGACCAACAGGTTATCGGTCAAATTGTGTCTGCCATCAATCCTATACCCGAAGATAACCTTATCGAAATTGGTCCAGGAATGGCGGCGATTACCGAGCATTTAGTTAAGCGTTGTCCTAGCATGTCATTGGTCGAGCTAGATCGCGATCTAATTGAATACTTAAAGCAAAAACTTGCTGACTTTCCCAATGTCACCATTATTAATAGTGATGCGCTGAAAACTGATTACACGCAGTTTTTTACAGGCGATAAAATGCGACTGGTAGGTAACCTGCCCTATAATATTTCTACGCCTTTGCTGTTTCATCTTTTAGAGGCGAGAACAATGATTAGAGACATGCACTTTATGCTGCAGCGTGAAGTGGTTGACCGCCTCTGTGCTGGGCCTGGTGATAAATGCTACGGAAGGCTATCTGTCATGATCCAGTATCATTGCCGCGTTAATCCGTTAATTCCAGTGCCACCCTCCTCTTTTAATCCTGCACCTAAGGTGCAGTCTGCGGTGGTAAGATTAACTCCCTATGCGGATACGCCATACAAAGCAGATGACCCAAAGCTACTTCGTCAGCTAGTAAGCCTTTGCTTTCAGCAGCGTCGTAAAACCCTAAGGAATTGCTTAAGCTCTTTCGCTGAATATATCGACTCGACAAATCCGCCTGTAGAGCTCACAAAACGCCCAGAACAGCTTTCTGTGAAAGAATTTGTCGCTCTTAGCAACTCTATTCATCAAAATAAGGTTTCATTAGATGAGTGATTTAAAATCCACTGATAATAGCTCCACTGAAAAACAGTCAAACATTAATGTGACCGTTGTTACCGAGTTCCTGCAGGGGCAATCGAAACCGGAAGATGACCAGTATGCTTTCGCCTATCACATTACAATTGAAAACAACTCCTCCCAAGCGGTCAAACTTCTGACAAGACATTGGATTATTGTTGATAGCAACCAGCAACAAAAAGAAGTCCAAGGCCCTGGAGTTATAGGCGAGCAACCCAGAATAGAAGTCAACGACAGATACCAATACAGTAGTGGCGTTGTTCTTAAAACACCTATTGGCACCATGCAGGGTTCTTATCAAATGGTCAATGACCTAGGGCATCCCGTTGAAGCACCGATTTCACCTTTTTTATTAGCAGTGCCCAATACGGTCAACTAAATATGGCAAAGTATGCTGTGGGTGACATTCAAGGCTGCTTAAATCCCCTCGAGGCTCTTTTAAACAGGGTAGCCTTCAACCCATCATGCGACACACTGATCTCCGTTGGAGACCTTGTAAATCGGGGCCCACAATCTCTAGCGACGTTGCGATACTGTATGGGGCTTGGCAGTGCTTTTAAAATGGTTCTAGGTAACCATGACCTTCATCTATTGGCTATTGCTGAGGGGATAAGAGCACCGAGCGCGCAGGATACTATTCAGGAAGTTCTGGATGCGCCCGACAGAGAAATTATCTTTAGCTGGCTTCGTAGTCAACCGTTGCTTCTGTCTGAGGACAACTACCAAATAGTGCATGCAGGTATCCCGCATATATGGGACATAGAACAGGCACAAAGCCTCGCCAAGGAAGTTACTGATGCGATTCAATCATCACAACGAAAAACTTTTTTTGAACATATGTATGGCAATCACCCCGATGTATGGCATAACAGCCTAGTAGGCAGTGAGCGTCTTAGAACAATTACCAACTATTTAACCCGAATGCGCTTTTGTGACCCACGGGGACGATTGGATCTAAAGGCAAAAGAATGCACCAGCCAACCAGAGCCCTATAAACCCTGGTTTAGCTACGAACGAACTGATAAGAACCCTATTGAAATTATATTTGGCCACTGGGCAGCATTAAAAGGAAAGCCCTTTAAATCGCCCCTATTTGCCCTAGATACAGGATATGTTTGGGGTGGATCAATGCGTTTAATGTGCTTACAAGACCAACAAATATTCCACCAAGAATTTATTGTCTGAAATTAAGACCAAAAAAAACCGAGCAATGCTCGGTTTTTTTAAACTATACAAGCTTATTCAGCAGCTTCTACAGCTTCAACTTCTTCAGCTTCAACAATCTCACGACCCACAAGCTCAACATAAGCCATAGGTGCTTTATCACCAGTACGAACACCACATTTAAGGATTCGTAGGTAACCACCTGGACGCTCTAGATAACGAGGACCCAGATCAGAGAACAGCTTTCCAACAGCTTCTTTGTTACGAAGACGATCAAACGCTAATCTACGATTAGCAACTGAATCTTCCTTGGCAAGGGTAATTAGAGGCTCAGCAAAACCACGAAGCTCTTTCGCCTTTGGCAAGGTTGTTTTAATTAACTCATGCTCAACCAATGAAGCCGTCATATTACGGAACATAGCTCTTTTGTGAGAGCTGGTTTTGTTGAGTTTGCGACCACTATAGCGATGACGCATGATACTATTCCTTAATTCTTTGCTTTCTCAGCAATGATTTTATACAAGCTAAGCGCTTAAGCTAGCTCACGTTCTGTTTGTAGACTAGCTGGCGGCCAATTTTCTAGACGCATTCCCAAAGATAAACCACGAGAAGCCAACACATCTTTAATTTCAGTTAATGATTTCTTACCTAAGTTAGGCGTCTTCAACAACTCAACTTCTGTACGCTGAATCAAATCACCAATGTAATAAATACTCTCTGCTTTAAGACAGTTTGCAGATCTTACAGTTAACTCAAGATCGTCCACTGGACGCAGTAGAATTGGATCGATTTCATCCTCTTCTTCTTCAGGCTCAGCAGTTGCTTCGCCCTCAAGGTCAACAAATACTGCTAATTGCTGCTGAAGGATAGTAGCCGCTCGGCGTATAGATTCTTCAGGATCAATTGTTCCGTTAGTCTCAAGCTCTAGAACCAACTTATCCAAGTCAGTACGATTTTCAACACGAGCATTTTCAACATCGTAAGAGACTTTGAAAATTGGGCTGAAAGTAGCGTCTAACTGTAAGCGACCAATAGTACGGCTTTCTTCATCAGAAGCGCGTGCATCAGATGGCTGATATCCACGACCTCTAACAATACGAAGCTGCATATTTAATTTAGTTTTACCCGTGATGTTAGCAATAACATGATCTGGGTTAATAACCTCAATATGACCATCGCTTTCAATGTCACCGGCAGTTACAGGGCCAGGGCCTTGAACGCTTAGGGTAACAGTAGTGTCGTCACGACCTTCCATGACAGTAGCAACAGACTTAAGGTTAAGAAGGATTTCCATCACATCTTCTTGAACACCCTCAATAGCTGAGTACTCATGTTCAACACCTTCAATTTCAACTTCTGTGATAGCACAACCAGTCATAGAAGAAAGAAGAATGCGACGCAATGCATTACCTAAAGTATGACCAAAACCTCTTTCAAGAGGCTCAAGAATAACCTTGGCATGGTTAGCATCGTACGAAGTTACATCAATATTTCTTGGGGTAAGAAATTCGTTAACAGAATTTTGCATATTTTTTCCTGTAAGAGCTATTCAGCGATTACTTAGAATACAATTCAACAATTAGATTCTCGTTGATCTCAGCCGGCAAGTCTGCACGGTCAGGATTTCTTGAGAATGTACCTTCCATTTTGCTGCTATCAACTGCAACCCACTCAACTTCACCACGTTGTGATGCGAGTTGAAGTGCAGTTTGAACACGTAGCTGCTTCTTGGACTTTTCACGAAGGCTAACAACATCACCTACCTGAACATTGTATGAAGGTATATTTACTTTTTGTCCGTTTACTAGAATTGCATTGTGTGCAACTAGCTGACGCGACTCGGCGCGAGTCGAGCCAAAACCCATACGATAAACAACGTTATCTAAACGAGTTTCTAAAAGAGTAAGTAGGTTTTCACCGGTGTTACCTTTAATCTTAGCTGCAGCTTTATAATAGTTACGGAACTGCTTCTCAAGAACACCGTAAATACGACGTACTTTTTGCTTTTCACGTAACTGAACACCGTAGTCAGACAATCTGCCACGACGTTGACCGTGCTGTCCTGGTGCACTCTCAGAGCGACACTTAGACTCAAGTGGACGAACGCCACTCTTAAGGAACAGATCTGTTCCTTCACGGCGTGATAACTTACAAGTTGGTCCTAAATATCTAGCCATTATTTATTCCTTTCTACACGCGACGCTTTTTAGGCGGACGACAACCGTTATGTGGAATCGGCGTCACATCGGTAATGCTTTGAACTTTGAATCCAGCACTATTAAGCGCTCTTACTGCAGATTCACGGCCAGGACCAGGTCCTTTAACGCGAACTTCAAGATTCTTCAATCCATATTCTTTAGCAGCCTCGCCAGCACGTTCTGACGCAACCTGAGCTGCGAAAGGTGTACTTTTACGAGAACCACGGAAACCTGACCCACCAGAGGTAGCCCAAGACAGTGTATTACCCTGACGATCAGTAATCGTGATAATTGTGTTGTTAAAGGTAGCGTTAATGTGCGCGATACCGTCGACAACGACTTTCTTGACCTTTTTACGGGTGGTTTTAGTTGCTGCTTTTGCCATTAGAAACCGATCCTAATTATCTTTTAATTGGACGACGCGGGCCCTTTCGGGTGCGTGCGTTCGTCTTGGTACGCTGTCCGCGCACTGGAAGACTGCGACGATGTCTTAAACCGCGGTAGCAGCCCAAGTCCATCAAACGCTTAATGTTCATGCTGTTTTCTCTACGAAGGTCACCCTCAACTTCGTTCTGCCCTACAGCAGCACGTAGTTTATCGAGTTGAGCTTCGTTGAGCTCAGAAATCTTTGTGTCCTCTGCAATACCCACATCTGCACAGATCTTTGCTGCAGTGGGGCGCCCAACACCGAACACGTAAGTCAATGAAATGACTGCATGTTTGTTATCGGGTATGTTGACACCGGCAATACGGGCCATTCACATTACTCCATTATACTATGAGTTTAATCAGTTCTAGTGCTCTTTGTGTAGACTTCATAGCCTACTCAAAGGGCGCGCTAGGATACCGATAGACATATCAAAAATCAACCAGATTATCCCTGGCGTTGTTTATGACGTGGTTCTACACTACAAATAACTCTTACCACACCGTTACGACGGACAATCTTGCAATTACGACAAATCTTTTTTACAGATGCACGTACTTTCACAGCATCACCTCTTTACTTGCGACCAACGTTTTTAAGGTTGGCCTTTTTCATTAGCGAATCATATTGTTGAGACATAAGATGTGACTGCACTTGAGCCATAAAATCCATAGTTACAACAACCGCAATTAACAGCGATGTACCGCCCAGATAGAAAGGTACGTTAAAGTACACATTCAAGAACTGAGGCATCAAACAAATCAAAGTAATATAAATACCACCTATCAGTGTTAAACGCGTGGTCACACTATCAATATATTTCGCGGTCTGATCACCAGGTCTAATTCCTGGCAAATAAGCACCGCCCCTTTTCAAATTTTCAGCCACTTCTTTCGGGTTATACATCAACGCCGTATAAAAGAAGCTGAAGAAAATAATTAATGCAGAGAAAAGTAACACATACAAAGGCTGACCAGGACCAATCAATAAAGAAATATCCTGTAACCATGCTGGTGCATTTACACCCTGCCCAAACCACTGACTAATAGAGGCTGGGAATAATAATAAACTACTTGCGAAAATCGCAGGAATAACACCTGCCATATTTACCTTAAGCGGTAAATGTGAGGTCTGAGCACTATAGGCTTTACGACCCTGACGCTGTGCATAGTTAACGGTTAATCTTCTTTGACCACGCTCAATAAACACAACAAAATAAACAACAGCTAGTGCAAGAATCAAAATAACCAACAACATAAGTGAGTTAAGATCACCCTGCCGTGCTGATTCAATTGCCTGGCCAATAGCACCAGGGATACCTGCAACAATACCTGCAAATATGAGCATCGAAATACCGTTACCAATACCACGCTCGGTAATCTGCTCACCTAACCACATCAAGAACACAGCGCCTGATACTAATGAAGCGATGGCTACAAGATAAAACATACTGCTCACTTCGAAAGCTAAACCCTGAGAGGCAAAGCTGACTGCCAGACCAGTACCCTGGAATAAGGCAAGCGCAACAGTTAGATAGCGCGTGTACTGATTGATCTGACGACGACCATTGTCACCTTCTTTTTTGAGCTGCTCTAATGAAGGAACAGTAGCTGAAAGAAGCTGCATAATAATCGAAGCAGAAATATAGGGCATAACACCCAGTGCTAAAATACTCATTCGCTCTAGGGCACCGCCCGAGAACATATTAAACAGACCCAAGAAAGTCCCTTGATTCTGAGTAAATAAGTCAGATAACCGCTCTGGATCAAAACCAGGAACTGGAATATGAGTTCCTAGGCGGTAAACAATAATGGCCAGAAGCAAAAAGCGTAGACGAGCCCAAAGCTCTCCCAACCCTTTTGAATTACCCATTGATAATGAATCTGCACTGGCCATAAAAGTTACTCTTCTACCTTGCCGCCGGCAGCTACAATTGCAGCAGCAGCACCTTTAGTAGCACCGATACCTTTAAGGGTAACCGCTTTAGTTACTTCACCGGAACCTATAACCTTGGCGCGAGTAATACTGCTATTGATTAGGCGCGCTTTCTTCAACGCATCAATATCAACTACTTCACCTTCGACAAGATTAAGTTCTGACAAACGAATTTCTGCAGTTACTGCAGCCATTCGAGAGGTGAAACCATATTTTGGCAATCGCTTCTGTAAAGGCATTTGACCACCCTCGAAACCTGGACGAATTGAACCGCCAGATCGAGCCTTTTGGCCTTTGTGACCTCTGCCGCCAGTTTTACCAAGACCGCTACCAATTCCGCGACCACAGCGTTTACCTTCTTTTACTCTACCCGGAGCCGGGCTTAGGGTGTTCAGACGCATCTTACGCTTCCTCAACCTGCAACATATAGTTAACTTTATTGATCATGCCACGAATAGACGGCGTGTCTTCTACAACCACAGAATGGCGTATACGTCGTAGCCCCAAACCATTCAAGCATGCCTGATGGTTCTTTAATCGTCCGATTGCACTCTTAATTTGAGTGACTTTAACTTTTTTTACTTTAGCTTTAGCCATGATCTTTTTCCAATCACCGAGACGCTTTAATGCGTCAACTAGTTCAGAATTTCTTCAACAGATTTGCCGCGTTTTGCAGCAACATCGTCTGGAGACTTCATATCTCGTAGAGCCTTAAACGTAGCTCTAACAACATTTACAGGGTTAGTAGAACCATAGCACTTAGCCAATACGTTCTGTACACCCGCAAGTTCTAATACCGACCGCATCGCACCACCAGCAATTACGCCGGTACCTTCTGATGCAGGCTGCATATAGATTTTTGAAGCAGCGTGAATGCCTTTAGTGGCATATTGGATAGTCGAACCATCCAAAGCTACATTAATCATATTTCTGTGCGCAGCTTCGTTAGCCTTTTGGATAGCAGCAGGTACTTCACGCGCTTTACCGCGACCAAAGCCTACTTTGCCATTACCATCACCAACTACAGTCAAAGCAGTGAATGCAAAGATTCGACCACCTTTAACAGTTTTAGCAACACGATTGACCTGAACTAACTTCTCTAACATTCCGTCAGCTGCAGCATCTTTTTTATCTGTAAGAGCCATATCTTATACCTATTAAAATTCGAGGCCGGCTTCACGCGCGGCGTCTGCCAATGCTTTAACACGGCCGTGATATTTAAAACCGCTGCGGTCAAACGCTACTGATTTAACGCCAGCAGCTACAGCACGCTCTGCAACTAGTTTTCCAACTGCCGCGGCAGCAGTCACATTACCCGTGCCTTCCGACTTCAAGTCTTTATCTAAGGTAGAAGCACTAGCTAGTACTTCTGAACTGCTTGCAGCAATAACCTGCGCATAGATATGACGTGGTGTACGGTTGATGCATAGACGTGTAACGCCCTGCTCGCGTATTTTCATTCGTGAACGTCTTGCTCGACGCTGACGTGATATTTTCTTATCGCTCATGGTATTAACCTATTACTTCTTCTTGGCTTCTTTACGTCTAATATATTCACCAGAAATCTGTACACCTTTACCTTTATAGGGTTCTGGTGGACGGAAAGCTCTGACTTCAGCGACGGCCTGTCCTAACTTTTGCTTATCAGCGGACTTCAATAAAACTTCAGTCTGGCTTGGTGTTTCAGCAGAAACACCCTCTGGCAATTCGTAAACTACCGGATGCGAGAAACCAAGCGTTAAATTGAGTTTTTTACCCTGTACCTGTGCTCTGTAACCAACACCAACTAAATCAAGTTTGGTTTCAAACCCTTGGGTAACGCCCACTACCATGTTGTTAACCAACGCTCTGGTTGTTCCTGACATGGCTCGTGAAAAAGTATCTCCCGATCTGGCAGCAAAAGTAAGAACATTGTCGCCTTTGACAACTTCTACTTTAGGGTTGATGGCCATAGCCAATGTACCCTTAGCACCTTTGATGGAGATATCTGAGTCACCCAAAGTGACTTCAACGCCCTTTGGTAACTCAACTGGATTATTTGCAACTCTAGACATTTTTGTTTCCTATCAGAATACTGTGCAAAGAATTTCACCGCCAATACCGGCAGCTCTTGCAGCACGGTCCGTCATCACACCACGACTAGTGGTGACAATAGCGATACCAAGGCCACTTCTTACCTGAGGCAGATCTTTACTGCCGTTATACTGGCGAAGACTAGGCTTACTAATACGCGTGATCTCTTCGATCACAGGCTTGCCTTCAAAATACTTTAATTCAACCGTTAAGGTTGGCTTAACATCGTCGCTTACACTAAAGCCGCCAATGTAACCTTCATCTTGTAAAACTTTAGCAACTGAAGCTTTAAGTTTCGAAGAAGGCATTGAGACTTCTGGCTTGCTACGGTGATGTGCATTACGAATGCACGTCAACATGTCTGCTACTGGATCTTGCATACTCATATGATATCGCTCCTAAACTACCAGCTGGCTTTACGTAGTCCGGGAACAAAACCACGCATAGCACTTTCGCGTAGTTTGTTTCGGCACAAACCAAATTTTCTGTAAACTCCGTGAGGACGACCCGTTACGCGACAACGATTACGTTGACGACTTGGGCTTGCATCACGGGGTAATTTTTGCAGCTTTTGCTGCGCTTCCCAGCGTTCTTCATCTGAAGCATTTACATTACTAATCGTCGCTTTTAACTCAGCACGCTTAGCTGCATATTTCTCAACTGTTTTGGCGCGACGCTTTTCACGCTCTATCATAGATACTTTTGCCATTGATCTGCTACCTTAACCTTTCAGCGGGAAGTTAAAGGCACGCAATAGGGCGCGACCTTCGTCATCATTACGAGCTGATGTCGTGATCGTAATATCAAGACCTCGCAACTTATCGATTTTTTCATAATCAATCTCTGGGAAAATGATTTGCTCACTTACACCCATTGAGAAATTACCTCGGCCATCGAACTGCTTTGGACTAATACCACGGAAATCTCTGATTCGTGGAATAGCGACGCTGATGAGGCGCTCTAAAAATTCATACATGCGCTCGCTTCTCAAGGTAACCTTAGTACCAATTGGCCAGCCCTGACGAACCTTAAAGCCAGCGATAGATTTTCTTGCATTGTTAATTACTGGCTTTTGACCAGAGATTAACGTGAGATCTGCAACTGCATTCTCTAATGCTTTCTTATCGCCAAGCGCTTCTCCAACACCCATATTAAGAGTTACCTTAAGGATGCGTGGCACTTCCATTACGTTCGCCAGCCCGAGCTCATCTTTTAGCTTGGGTGCTATATCTGTATTATAAACTTCTTTCAGCCTTGCCATTTGCTCTACCTATTATTAAGCGTCTACGGCTTCGCCGCTTGACTTAAAGACTCGAATTTTAGTGTCATTTTCTACTTTAAAGCCAACACGGTCCGCTTTGTTTGTCGCACTATTAAAAATTGCTACATTTGAAACCTGAATTGGGGCTTCTTTTTCAATGATACCGCCTGGTACACCTGCTTGAGGATTTGGCTTCTGGTGCTTTTTAATCATTTGCACGCCAGATACCAAAAGACGAGTATCGTCTAAAACCTTAAGCACTTTACCGCGCTTACCTTTATCTTTACCCGCAATAACGACAACTTCGTCATCACGTTTGATTTTCTTCATCGCCATGTCTAAAACCTCAATTAAAGTACTTCAGGAGCTAAAGAGATAATTCGCATGAATTTCTCATTGCGTAGCTCGCGAGTTACTGGCCCAAAGATACGTGTACCGACAGGCGCATTACTTGCATTCAAAAGTACCGCAGCATTGTCATCAAATTTGATCAAGCTACCATCCTGACGGCGCAAGCCTTTCTTAGTGCGCACAACAACAGCACTCATTACCTGACCTTTTTTCACCTTACCTCGAGGAATAGCTTCCTTAACGGTAACTTTAATAATGTCACCTACTCGAGCATAGCGACGGTGGGATCCACCTAACACTTTGATGCACATAACTCGACGTGCGCCACTGTTGTCTGCTACATCAAGATAACTTTCTGTTTGAATCATTTTCTTTCCCCGAAACTATCGCTTTCAGCAGAGTTATTCTGCTACAGCTCGCTCATCAATGTTCACTAGCTTCCAAGCTTTATGCTTAGAAATTGGCGCACACTCGGCAATTGTTACCATGTCACCTAAGCGCGCATCATTCTTTTCATCATGCGCTTTAATCTTTGATGATTTGGTCATAATTTTTCCATAAACTGGATGCTTAACACGACGCTCAACTTGCACAGTGATGGATTTATCCATTTTGTCACTGACGATCTTGCCGCTCAGCGTACGTGTAGATGTTTGGATATCAGACATAACTATTCACCTGCCTTCTGAGTTATAACAGTCTTTAGACGCGCAATGTTACGACGCACCTGCTTAACCTTGTGACTTTCAGTAAGCTGACCAGTCGCCTGCTGCATACGCAACTTAAACTGGGCTTCTTGCTCTTCACCCAAGGTCTTTTGCAACTCATCGACCGACTTTTCGCGTAAATCTTCTGCTTTCATCTTTACATCACCGTTCGTTTAACAAAGGTAGTTGCGATTGGCAACTTAGCTGCAGCAAGCGCAAATGCTTCACGCGCCAACTCTTCACTAACACCTTCCATTTCATAAAGGACCTTACCAGGCTGAATTAAAGCTACCCAGTATTCAACGTTACCCTTACCTTTACCCATTCGAACTTCCAATGGCTTGTTTGTAATCGGCTTATCAGGGAACACTCGGATCCAAATTTTACCGCCACGTTTAATATGACGAGTCATTGCACGACGAGCTGCCTCAATTTGTCTGGCAGTCAATCGACCACGGCCAGATGCTTTAAGGGCAAATTCACCGAAGCTTACCTTGCTTCCTCGGTTCGCTAACCCACGGTTGCGCCCCTTGTGCATCTTGCGGAATTTTGTACGTTTAGGCTGTAGCATTTCGCTCTACTCTTAATCGCTTATTTCTTGTTTGTCTTAGTTTTTGAAGGAGCTACTTCTGCTTCTTCACCACCCAGAATCTCACCTTTGAAGATCCACACTTTAACGCCAATGACGCCATAAGTTGTGTTACCTTCAGCTGTTGCGTAATCGATATCCGCTCTTAATGTATGCAACGGAACTCGACCTTCGCGGTACCATTCAGATCGCGCAATTTCAGCACCACCTAAACGACCACCAATTTGAATCTTTACACCCTGTGCACCAGAACGCATTGCGTTTTGAACTGCACGCTTCATGGCGCGACGGAACATAACTCTTCGCTCTAATTGCTGCGCAACATTTTGCGCCACTAGCGAAGCGTCAAGATCAGGCTTGCGAATCTCTTCGATATTGATATGAACAGGGCAGCCCATCATTTGAGAAACTTCATTACGAAGCTTCTCAACATCTTCACCCTTTTTACCAATCACAATCCCAGGACGTGCTGTGTGGATAGTAATTCGCGCACTGTCTGAAGGACGCTCAATATCAATATTACTTACTGATGCATGGCCAAGCGCCTTCTGGATATACTCACGTACAGTGAGATCCTGATTGAGCTTGTCTGCATAGTCCCCTTTATCCGAATACCAGGTTGAAGCATGTTTCTTAACAATGCCTAAACGGATACCGGTAGGATGTACTTTTTGACCCATTTAATGGACTCCCGAACCTTGATTCTATTTCTCAGAAACTTTCACAGTGATGTGACAACTGCGCTTTAAAATTCTATCCGCACGACCCTTAGCTCTTGGCTTAATACGCTTTAAGGTCATACCCTCATCAACAAAAATCGTTGATACCTTTAACTCATCAACATCAGCACCATCGTTGTGCTCTGCATTTGCAATCGCTGACTCTAATACTTTCTTAATGATGTCAGCGCCTTTCTTGGTGCTAAATTGTAAAATCTCAAGTGCAGATTCAGCGGATTTACCGCGAATTTGATCAGCTACAAGTCTTGCTTTCTGCGCTGATAACTTGGCACCTTTTAATTTGGCTGCTACTTCCACAATAAACCTCCTATCTTACTTGGCTTTCTTGTCCGCAACGTGACCTTTATAGGTACGTGTTGGAGCGAATTCACCCAGCTTATGACCAACCATTTCTTCGTTGATCAAAACAGGAATATGTTGACGGCCATTGTGAATGGCAATAGTAAGACCCACCATATCTGGAAGAATCATTGAGCGACGCGACCAAGTTTTAATTGGGCGACGTTCATTTTTCTCAACCGCAACCTCAACCTTTTTTGCAAGGTGTAGGTCAATGAATGGTCCTTTCTTTAGAGAGCGTGGCACGTTTGCTTTCCTCTTATAATAATCAGTCTTCGCTTACTTGCGACGACGAACAATGTATTTGTCAGTGCGCTTGTTTTTGCGCGTTTTGTAGCCTTTAGTTGGCATACCCCAAGGTGAAACTGGATGACGACCACCCGATGTACGACCTTCACCACCACCATGTGGGTGATCAACTGGGTTCATAGCAACACCACGAACCGTTGGTCTAACACCTCTCCAGCGAGAAGCTCCCGCCTTACCTAGCGAGCGAAGACTATGTTCACTATTTGACACTTCACCAAGAGTCGCGCGGCAATCAACCGGAATCTTGCGCATCTCACCACTACGTAATCTCAACGTAGCATAGGCACCTTCTCTTGCGACTAGCTGAACTGATGCTGCCGCACTACGTGCTAGCTGAGCACCTTTACCAGGCTTCATCTCAACACAGTGAATTACAGAACCCACTGGGATATTACGCAATGGTAGAGTGTTACCCGCTTTAATCGGCGCATCACTACCAGAGACTAATTTGTCACCTGCCGCTACACCCTTAGGCGCAATAATATATCGACGCTCACCGTCGGCATAACAGACAAGAGCAATGTGAGCACTACGGTTTGGATCATATTCCAAACGCTCAACTGTTGCCGGGATACCATCTTTATCACGCTTAAAGTCAATTATGCGGTAATGCTGCTTATGACCACCACCGATATGACGTACCGTGATACGACCATTGCTGTTACGACCACCTGACTTTTTCTTTGTCGCTAGTAGCGGCGCATAAGGTGCACCTTTATGTAAATCTGGATTTACAACACTAACAACAAAGCGTCTGCCTGGTGATGTTGGTTTTCTTTTAATAACTGCCATTTCTAAACCCTCACTCCGTTACCGAGAAGTCAATATCTTGACCTTCAGCAAGACGAACATAAGCCTTCTTCCAATCGCTACGCTTGCCCATGCCAGTTTTTGTACGGCGTGTTTTGCCTTTAACATTTACCACACGAACACCATCAACTTTTACCTCAAAGAGCTTCTCTACCGCTTTTTTAACTTCGAGTTTGCTCGCATCAGTTGCTACTTTAAACGCTACCTGAGTCGCTGACCCAGAAGCAGAAGCAGATTTTTCAGTGATGTGCGGTCCTAATAACACTTTGAAGAGTCTTTCTTGGTTCATACCAATGTCTCCTCAAGTTTTTTCAGGGCGGCAACAGTAATTACCACCTTATCAAAATTAATTAAGCTAACTGGATCAACAGCTGCTGAGTCACAGACTTCAACCTTATGTAGGTTGCGTGAAGAAAGATAAAGGTTTTCACTCACCTCTTCTGTCACGATAAGCGCTTCGCTTAACCCATAATCTGAAAGCTTAGAAACTAGATCTTTCGTCTTAGGTGCATCAAGGTCAAAACTCTCAACAATAATCAGACGCTCTTGACGAGCAAGCTCTGAAACAATTGACTGCATCGCAGAACGATACATTTTACGATTTAATTTTTGACTGTGATCCTGAGGCGATGCAGCAAATGTAACACCACCAGAACGCCACAATGGGCTTCGGATAGTACCAGCACGTGCACGACCTGTTCCTTTCTGACGGAATGGCTTGCGACCACCACCAGAAACTGCAGAACGATTCTTTTGCGCTTTAGTGCCTTGACGGGCACCGGCTAAAAACGCAACAACTGTCTGATGAACAAGATCTTGATTAAATTCTTTACCAAAGGCTACTTCAGAAACCTCAACGGTTCCTTTGTTGCCCTTAGGAGTTGCTATTGCTAATTCCATGGACACTCCCCTTAAGCCTTAACTGCTGGCCGAACAACAACGTCACCACCAGGCGCGCCAGGGACGGCACCTTTAATCAGTAGCAAATTGCGTTCCGCATCAACGCGGATAACTTCTAAATTCTGAGTAGTACACTGCTCAGCACCCATATGACCTGCCATCTTCTTACCCTTGAATACTCGACCAGGCGTTTGGTTTTGACCAATCGAACCAGGAGCACGGTGAGAGATAGAGTTACCATGCGTCGCATCCTGCATGGTGAAGTTCCAACGTTTAACACCGCCTTGGAAGCCTTTACCTTTAGAGGTACCGGTCACATCAACTTTTTGGCCCTGCTCAAAACGCTCAACTGTAAGCGCGCCGCCAATCTCGAATGCTTCATCTGTATTATCAGAACGGAATTCCCATTGCCCACGACCAGCCTCAACACCTGATTTGGCGAAGTGGCCTGCTTGGGATTTTGTTACACGGGATGCTTTTACGGAGCCAGTGGTGACCTGAATAGCTGAATAGCCGTCAGTCTCCAAAGACTTAATCTGGGTAATAAGGTTGGGTGACGCTTCTATCACAGTAACTGGAATAGACGCACCATCCTCGCTAAATACACGAGTCATGCCGCATTTGCGGCCGACAAGACCTATACTCATTTTTATGACCTCTCAGTGTACGGGGCTCTTACCCGCTACGGCTGTCTATTTCAAGACATTACACTTTTAAATTAAGCCCAGCATCAAATGCTGAGCAGCTACAGCTGTTAATTAACCCAGACTAATCTGGACATCAACCCCTGCGGCAAGATTCAATTTCATTAGCGCATCAACAGTTTTTTCTGTTGGCTCGACAATGTCGATTAAACGCTTGTGTGTACGAATTTCGTACTGATCTCGTGCATCCTTGTTCACGTGAGGAGAAATCAACACTGTGAATCTTTCCTTGCGCGTTGGCAAAGGAATTGGACCACGAATCTGTGCGCCTGTGCGTCTTGCTGTCTCAACAATTTCTTGTGTCGAGGTGTCGATCAACTTGTGATCAAACGCTTTAAGGCGAATTCTAATGCTTTGGTTTTGCATAGAAGCGAAACTCCGCTATCAATACTTAAATTTCCTGATGACCAATTCTACTGAACTGACACCAACTTACCCCTTAAAAAGGAGCGCGAATTCTAGAGGTGCTGCCCGAGCCTGTCAAGCTAATTAACACATAGATCCATATTTTTTACTTTCTACTGACTAATCAGCCAGTCAAAAAGGGTAGCGCTAAAAAAAGAGGGTATGAAAACCCTCTTTTTTTAGCATAGCTTAAATCTTAGTCGATGATTTTAGCTACAACACCAGCACCTACTGTGCGGCCGCCTTCACGAATTGCAAAACGAAGACCTTCTTCCATCGCAATTGGGTGAATCAATTCAACTTCCATCTGAACGTTGTCACCTGGCATTACCATCTCTGTTCCTGCTGGTAATTCACAGGCACCTGTAACGTCAGTAGTACGGAAATAAAACTGTGGACGGTAGCCTTTAAAGAATGGTGTATGACGACCACCTTCATCTTTAGACAATACATAAATCTCTGAAGTGAACTTGGTGTGTGGCTTAACAGAACCAACATGAGCCAATACCTGACCACGCTGTACTTCTTCACGCTTAGTACCACGTAGCAATACACCTACGTTCTCACCTGCACGACCTTCGTCCAACAACTTACGGAACATCTCAACACCCGTACATGTCGTCTTCTCTGTCGCTGCAATACCTACAATCTCAATCTCTTCACCAACCTTGATAATACCGCGCTCAACTCGACCCGTTACTACCGTTCCTCGACCTGCAATTGAGAATACATCTTCAATTGGCATCAAGAATGGTTGATCAATCGCTCGTACTGGCTCAGGAATGTATGAATCTAACGCTTCAACCAACTTAGTCACTGCTGTAGTACCTAGCTCGTTGTCGTCTTTACCTTCCAACGCCATTAGCGCTGAACCAACAATAATTGGTGTGTCGTCACCAGGGAACTCATAAAGATCAAGCAACTCACGTAGCTCCATCTCAACTAGCTCTAGCATCTCTGTGTACTCTTCTGAACCAACACCGCCACAGTCTTCTGCAAGAAGGTCAGCTTTGTTCAAGAATACTAATACATAAGGTACACCTACCTGACGTGACAATAGGATGTGCTCACGCGTCTGTGGCATTGGGCCATCAGTCGCACCACATACCAAAATAGCGCCGTCCATCTGAGCAGCACCAGTAATCATGTTCTTAACGTAATCCGCGTGACCCGGGCAATCTACGTGTGCGTAGTGACGAATCGTTGAATCATATTCAACGTGTGCCGTTGAGATCGTAATACCACGCTCTCTTTCTTCTGGCGCATTATCAATCTGATCGAAGGCTTTCATCTCGCCACCGTATACTTCTGCACAAACGCGCGTCATCGCCGCCGTTAAGGTCGTTTTACCATGGTCAACGTGGCCAATTGTGCCTACGTTAACGTGCGGCTTACTTCTTTCAAATTTTTCTTTTGACATCTTAGAGTCTCCTCAACAAAAGCGAATCACTATTATTTAATAAATTTTTTGTGCATCCCGAGCAAATATAAAAGCTCGAGCGCGTAAGGAACGCAATCTTATACTGGGATTTTTAAGAGTCAACTTTTAAGGCGCAAAAAGTCCTTTTTTTTACGATTTTTAGCAAAATTTTGTGTTTTTTTGCCAATTTTGCACATTTAAACCAGAAATTCTCAATTTTTTATGCGCTCTTTGAAGAATATCCTGTATACTCGCGCGCGTTTTTATATCCAATAAATAGCCTAGAAAGCCGAGTAAAAAAATGACAGATTTGACGAATTATAGAAATATTGGCATCTTCGCCCACGTTGACGCGGGCAAGACCACAACAACCGAAAGAATTCTTAAACTCACCGGTAAAATTCATAAAACCGGCGAAGTTCATGATGGTGCAGCAACCACTGATTTCATGGAACAGGAACAGGAGCGCGGCATTACCATTCAGTCAGCTGCTACTACCTGCTTCTGGAAGGATCACCGCTTAAACATCATCGATACCCCTGGGCACGTTGACTTCACTGTTGAAGTTTATCGCTCACTCAAGGTCCTAGATGGTGGCGTGGGTGTATTCTGTGGCTCTGGTGGCGTTGAGCCTCAATCAGAAACTAACTGGCGTTATGCTAATGACTCCGAAGTTGCTCGAATCATTCTTGTTAACAAGCTTGACAGAATGGGTGCTGACTTCTACCGAGTGGTTGACCAAGTAAAGAAAGTACTTGGCGCTAACCCACTGGTTATGACCTTACCTATCGGTCGTGAAGATGATTTTGTAGGCGTTGTTGATGTGTTGAGTAAGCAAGCTTACGTTTGGGACGACACCGGTCTTCCTGAAAATTTTGAAATTGTCGATGTCCCTGCCGATATGGTCGACGACCTTGAAATGTATCATGAGCAGCTCATTGAAACAGCTGTTGAGCAAGATGATGATCTAATGATGGCTTACATGGAAGGTGAAACGATTTCCACTGAAGACATCAAACGCTGCATACGTAAAGGAACAATTGCACTAGACTTTTTCCCAACTTATTGTGGCTCAGCGTTTAAAAACAAGGGCGTCCAACTAGTTCTAGATGCTGTTATTGATTACTTACCAAGCCCAACTGAAGTTGACGCACAGCCGTTAACCAATGAAGAAGGCGAAGAAACTGGTGAAGTAGCTACTGTATCGACGGATGAGCCGCTTAGAGCGCTAGCATTTAAGATTATGGACGATCGATTTGGCGCACTGACCTTCGTACGTATCTATTCTGGCGTACTTAATAAAGGCGATACCATTCTTAATTCGGCAACGGGTAAAACCGAACGTATCGGCCGAATGGTAGAGATGCATGCCGATGATCGCAATGAGCTAAATTCAGCTCAAGCAGGCGATATTATCGCCATCGTGGGCATGAAGAACGTGCAAACGGGTCATACGTTATGTGACCAGAAAAACCCTTGCACATTGGAACCTATGATCTTCCCTGATCCAGTGATTTCTATCGCTGTAAGCCCGAAAGATAAGGGCGGCTCTGAAAAAATGGGTGTTGCACTGGGTAAAATGATTGCTGAAGACCCTTCTTTCTGCGTTGAAACAGATCAAGACAGTGGCGAAACCATTCTTAAGGGAATGGGTGAACTTCACTTGGATATTAAAGTAGATATCCTTAAACGCACCTATGGTGTTGAGCTAGAAGTAGGTCAGCCTCAGGTTGCTTATCGCGAAACTATCACCATGCCAGTTGAAGATAGCTACACGCACAAGAAACAATCTGGTGGTTCTGGTCAGTTCGGTAAGATCGACTATCATATTCGTCCTGGCGAAACTGGCTCTGGCTTTACTTTCTCATCTACTGTTGTGGGCGGTAACGTTCCTAAAGAATTTTTCCCAGCAATTGAGAAAGGCTTTGCGGGCATGCTAGAAGAGGGCCCACTTGCTGGATACCCTGTATTGGATGTTGAAGTTGAACTTTATGATGGTGGCTTCCACGCAGTAGATTCATCGGCAGTAGCTTTCGAAATCGCTGCTAAAGGCGCTTATCGTCAATCTATGCCAAAAGCTGGTCCACAAATTATTGAGCCAATCATGAAAGTCGACGTATTTACTCCAGAAGATCATGTGGGTGATGTTATTGGTGATCTTAACCGTCGCCGCGGCATGATTAAAGATCAAGAGCCTGGCGTAACCGGTGTTCGCATTAAAGCGGATGTTCCTCTTTCAGAAATGTTTGGTTATATTGGTCATCTTCGAACTATGACTTCAGGTCGTGGTCAGTTCTCTATGGAGTTCTCGCACTACAACCCATGTCCGCAAAACATTGCTGACGTTGTTATTGCTGAAGCGAAAGAGCGCAAAGAAGCTAAGTAGTACTTTCTTCTGTGCTAAAAAAACCCCGCTATTTCTAGCGGGGTTTTTTATTATCTAGGAAAAATTTTAACTGTTTAAACTTGGGTTATTAGCCCATGTTTTTAGAAATAATCGCATCTGAAACATTCTTTGGCGCTTCTGCGTATTTATCAAATTCCATGGTAAAAGTGGCACGCCCCTGGGTGGCCGATCGCAAATCAGTGGCATAACCAAACATCTCTGCTAAGGGCACCTCAGCGTTGACTACCTTACCCGATGGGTTTTCATCCATACCATGGATAATACCGCGACGACGGTTAAGATCGCCCACTACATCACCCATATTTTCTTCAGGAGTGACTACTTCAACAGTCATCATTGGCTCTAGTAAAACCGCACCCCCCTCATCAGCCAACTTTTTGGTAGCCATGGAGGCGGCGATCTTAAATGCCACTTCCGATGAATCCACGTCATGGAAAGAACCATCATAAAGTGTGGCCTTAACACCTAGCAGCGGATAACCCGCTAGAACACCATTCTGCATCTGCTCTTCAATGCCCTTACTCACAGCAGGAATAAACTCTCGAGGTACCGTACCGCCAACAATTTCATTTACAAATTCAAGACCTTCGGCGCCGGCATCTTCAGCGGGTTCAAACTTAAGCCAAACATGCCCATATTGACCGCGACCCCCCGACTGCCGAACAAACTTACCTTCAATTTCACAGTTGTTGAGGATTGTTTCACGGTAGGCTACCTGCGGTTTACCAATATTAGCTTCCACAGAAAATTCACGGCGCATTCGGTCGACTAGGATATCTAGGTGGAGCTCACCCATCCCCGAGATAATAGTTTGACCACTTTCTTCATCTGTTTTAACTTTAAAAGAGGGGTCTTCTTGTGCCAACTTTCCTAGCGCCACTCCCATTTTTTCTTGGTCCGCTTGAGAGCGTGGCTCAACTGCCACCGAAATAACCGGCTCTGGGAATTCCATTCGCTCAAGTACAATCTTTCCGTTTTCAGCACACAGCGTATCACCGGTTGTGACGTCTTTAAGACCAATGGCAGCAACAATGTCGCCGGCAAGGACTTCTTTAACCTCTTCACGGCTGTTGGAATGCATCTGTACCATTCGACCAACACGCTCGCGTTTCATTTTAACCGAGTTATAAATTGCTGTACCGCTCTCTAGCTTGCCTGAGTAAACCCGCATAAAGGTAAGCGTGCCCACAAAGGGGTCAGTCGCAATTTTAAAGGCTAGCGCGGAAAATGGCGCATCATCATCTGCTGGGCGAACGTCGCGCTTTCCGCCATGAACTTCACCTTCAATAGCCTTAACTTCGGTGGGTGAGGGAAGATATTCAACAACCGCATCGAGCATGGCTTGAACGCCTTTATTCTTGAAGGCCGAACCACCGAGAACTGGCACAATCTCGTTCGCTAGGGTGCGTAATCGAATACCCTGTTTAATCTCTTCCTCAGTAAGGGATTCACCCTCGAGGTATTTTTCCATGAGGTCATCATTGGCTTCCGCGGCAGCCTCGATAATTGATTCATGCATTTCAGTACATTCATCAAGCAAGTCTTCGGGAATATCCGAATATTCAAAAGTCATGCCTTGGTCAGCTTCATTCCACAAGATCGCCTTCATCTTGATAAGATCGACCACGCCTTTGAAATTTTCTTCTGCACCAATGGTCATCTGTAACGGAACGGCAATAGCACCCAATCGTGTGCCCAATTGATTAACCACTTCCTTAAAATCAGCGCCGGCACGATCCATTTTGTTAACGAATACCATGCGTGGCACTTCATATTTGTTAGCCTGTCGCCATACGGTTTCCGTTTGCGGCTGAACACCTGAGGAGCCACATAAAACAACCACTGCGCCATCTAATACTCGCAGTGAGCGCTCTACTTCAATGGTGAAATCTACGTGCCCAGGCGTATCAATAATATTGATTCGGTGATCGGAAAACTGAGCATCCATACCGCGCCAGAAACAGGTAGTAGCGGCGGAGGTAATGGTAATACCACGCTCTTGCTCTTGCTCCATCCAATCCATTGTTGCAGCACCGTCATGTACCTCACCTATTTTGTGAGATAAACCCGTATAAAAAAGCACGCGCTCAGTAGTGGTGGTTTTACCTGCGTCAACATGCGCACAGATACCAATATTACGGTAACGACTGATGGGGGTTTTACGGGCCACAATTTTTCCTCTGAAACTATTATTTTTAAGCGCAAAAAGGCGGCTAAAATAGCCGCCTTTTCACGAACAATACTACTAAGTATAGCTTAGAAACGGAAGTGCGAGAACGCCTTGTTAGCTTCTGCCATACGGTGTACATCTTCACGCTTCTTAACGGCTCCACCCTTGCCTTGAACTGCATCAATCAGCTCACCAGCTAGACGTTGTGGCATAGACTTCTCACCACGTTCTCGGGCGTAGTCTACCAACCATCTCATAGCCAGTGCAGTTCTTCGCGATGGACGAACTTCTACAGGTACTTGATAGGTGGCACCACCTACACGGCGAGATTTAACCTCTACCATAGGTGCTACGTTGTCCAAAGCTTCTTGGAATACTTCCACGGGATTTTTCTTAAGGCGTTGTTCAACAAGATCCAATGCACCATAAACAATCCGCTCAGCAACTGATTTCTTACCGCTGACCATAACGTGGTTCATAAATTTAGCGAGGGTAATATCACCGAATTTTGGATCTGGTAATATTTCACGCTTTGCTACTACTCTTCTTCTTGGCATCGTTTTGCCCTTCTCTTCAGGTTTGCCTAGGAATTTAACCTAGCCTTACTTGGTTTGTTTATCCGAAATTACGCTTAGCTCTTGGGTCGCTTAGTACCATACTTCGAACGTCTTTTAGTACGGCCATTAACACCGGCAGTATCCAAAGTACCTCGAACTGTATGATAGCGAACACCTGGTAAGTCTTTTACACGACCCCCACGAATTAGCACAACACTGTGCTCTTGCAAGTTGTGGCCTTCACCACCAATGTATGAGGTAACCTCAAAACCACTGGTTAGGCGAACACGACAAACTTTACGCAATGCAGAGTTTGGCTTCTTCGGAGTTGTGGTATATACACGAGTACAAACACCACGACGCTGCGGACAGGCCTGAAGTGCTGGAACATCGCTTTTACTTACCTTGCGTTTTCTCGGCTTACGAACCAACTGGTTGATCGTTGCCATGCAATTTTCTCCAAATGTAAAATTTACCCAACTAGGTTGGGCGTTTAACCCCTCAATGGAAACTCAAACGAGCTTCTATCACTAAGGAGGAGCGGCATTCTAAATACCGCAGTTAAAGGAGTCAAGCGTACATTTGTCCACCACAGTAATAAGCACTCTAATACTGAGGTTTTAATTAGCAAATGTACGCTAATCTCTCCTATTCTTCTGCTAGGTCTGCGCTGAGCGCTTCACTTAACGCAGCTTCGACATCAGCAGCACTCATAGCCATATCTTCCTCGACCATGCGCTTTTTGCGTCGCTCTGCATGATATGCCAATCCCGTACCTGCTGGGATTAGTCGACCTACAACAACATTTTCTTTCAATCCGCGTAATGAATCAGCCTTACCGGTTACTGCAGCTTCAGTCAGTACTCTTGTAGTCTCCTGGAACGAGGCCGCAGAGATAAAGCTGTCTGTTGCCAATGAAGCTTTAGTAATACCCAGTAGCTGTCTTTCAAACTTGGCTGGTTGACGATCTTCACTACGTAATTTCTCATTTTCTTCAAGAATCTTACGATACTCAACCTGTTCACCACGAATGAAGCTAGAGTCACCCATATCGGTAACTTCTACTTTACGCAACATCTGACGAGTGATAGTTTCAACGTGTTTATCATTGATCTTCACACCCTGTAGACGATAAACATCTTGAATTTCATTAACGATGTATTTGGCTAATTCACTAACACCCTTAAGGCGTAAGATATCGTGTGGCGTTGGCGGTCCATCAGAGATAACCTCACCCTTCTCAACATGCTCACCCTCGAACACACTCAGCTGGCGCCACTTTGGAATAAGCTCTTCATAATGAGCCTTGCCGTTTGCAAGCGGCTGGCCATCGTCAGGTGTAATAATAAGACGTAACTTACCTTTGGTTTCTTTACCCAGTGTTACCGTACCTGTGATCTCGGCCAAGATTGCTGGATCTTTTGGCTTACGCGCTTCAAATAGATCAGCCACTCGAGGAAGACCACCAGTAATATCTTTAGTACCACCTGATTCCTGAGGAATACGTGCAATAATTTGACCAATACCAATTGTGTCGCCATCTGTCACATTCACACTTGCGTTAGCAGGTAGTGGATAGTGCGCAGGAACTGTAGAGTTAGGGAAGATCAATTCTTTCCCTTTCTTATCAGTCAAGGTAATCATTGGCTTAAGGTCTTTACCCGCTGCTGGACGCTCATTAGGATCAATAACCGAAATGCTCGTCAAACCTGTCAAATCATCTGTTTGCTGACGGATACTTAGACCTTCTTCCATTCCAGAGAAGGCTACTTTACCAGCAACTTCAGATACGATTGGGTGTGTATGCGGATCCCAGTTAGCAACCACATCACCAGCACCAACCTGATCAGCATCTTTAACTTTAATCACAGCACCATATGGAAGCTTATAACGCTCACGCTCACGACCATTAGCATCTGCAACAGCTAGCTCACCCGAACGCGATACTGCAACAAGGTGACCCTCTTTGTTTTCAACTGTTTTAAGGTTAAGTAGGCGTACAACACCTTCTTGCTTAACTTTAATACTGTCAACCGCAGAAGCTCGAGATGCCGCTCCACCAATGTGGAAGGTACGCATAGTAAGCTGTGTTCCTGGCTCACCAATTGACTGCGCAGCAATAACACCCACAGCTTCACCCTGGTTAACCAAATGTCCACGAGCCAAATCACGACCGTAACAGGCTGAACAGATGCCATGAGTTACTGTACAGGTTATAGGAGAACGAACTAATACTTCATCGATACCCATCTTTTCAATACGAATAACCCACTGCTCATCAACCATAGTACCGGCTGGCACAACAATTTCTTCAGTTCCAGGCTTAAATACGTCCTTAGCTACAACACGACCAAGAATACGATCACCCAGACTTTCAATAATGTCACCGCCTTCAATTACTGGCGCCATTAACAGTCCGTCTTCAGTTCCACAGTCAACTTCAGTTACAACAACGTCCTGTGCAACATCAACTAGACGTCGAGTTAGGTAACCAGAGTTAGCGGTTTTAAGTGCTGTATCGGCTAGACCCTTACGAGCACCGTGAGTCGAAATAAAGTACTGAAGTACACTTAGACCTTCACGGAAGTTTGCCGTAATCGGTGTTTCAATAATCGAGCCATCCGGACGCGCCATCAAGCCACGCATACCCGCTAGCTGTCGAATCTGAGCAGGTGAACCACGAGCACCAGAGTCAGCCATGATAAATACTGAGTTGAAGGAATCTTGTTTCTCATCTTCACCGTCACGGTTTTTAACCATTTCAGTACTGATACCTTCCATCATCGATTTAGCAACACGGTCATTTGCTTGCGACCAGATATCGATAACTTTGTTATATTTTTCGCCCTGAGTAACAAGACCAGAAGAGAATTGACTTTCGATTTCTCGAACCTGCTCTTCAGCAGCGCCAATAATCTTATCTTTACTATCAGGAATAACGAAGTCGTTTACACCAATAGAGGCACCTGAGGTAGTCGAATGCTTAAAGCCGGTATACATTAGCTTATCAGCAAAAATTACCGTGTCTTTAAGACCAACATTTCGGTAGCACTCGTTAATGATTTGCGATATCGCCTTCTTAACCATAGGCCTGTTGACCATTTCAAAAGGCAGGCCTGCAGGAACTACTTCCCAAAGCAAGGCACGACCAATGGTGGTATCAACAATTTTTTGTTCTGAGTTAAGCTCACCGGTTGCTTTATCAAGCAACTTTTCAATAATACGAACTTTAACGCGAGCCTGAAGATCAACATTGCCTGAATAGTAAGCGCGCGATACTTCACGCACATCAGAGAAGACCATGCCTTCACCGCGAGCATTAACACGATCGCGAGTCATATAATATAGGCCCAGTACAACATCCTGAGACGGTACAATAATCGGATCACCAGAAGCTGGCGAAAGAATATTATTGGTCGACATCATCAAGGCACGCGATTCCATCTGCGCTTCAATAGTTAACGGCACGTGAACCGCCATCTGATCACCATCAAAGTCAGCGTTATAAGCCGCACAAACTAAGGGGTGTAATTGAATGGCTTTACCTTCAATTAGAACTGGTTCAAACGCTTGAATACCCAGCCTGTGAAGTGTTGGTGCACGGTTTAGTAGTACCGGATGCTCGCGAATCACTTCGTCCAAGATATCCCATACTACAGCTTCTTCACGCTCAACCATTTTCTTCGCCGCTTTAACGGTAGTCGCAAGACCACGTAGTGAAAGCTTACTGAAAATAAATGGCTTGAATAATTCAAGAGCCATACGCTTTGGAAGACCGCACTGATGCAATCTTAGCGTAGGACCAACAACAATTACCGAACGTCCTGAGTAATCAACTCGCTTACCTAGAAGGTTCTGACGGAAACGACCCTGCTTACCTTTAATCATATCAGCTAAAGATTTAAGCGGACGCTTGTTAGAACCGGTAATCGCTCTTCCGCGACGACCGTTATCTAGCAAGGCATCAACTGATTCTTGCAGCATACGTTTTTCATTACGCACAATAATGTCTGGCGCGCTTAGATCAAGCAGACGCTTTAAACGATTATTACGGTTGATTACTCGACGATAGAGATCATTTAGATCAGAGGTCGCAAAACGGCCACCATCCAATGGTACTAGGGGACGTAAGTCTGGCGGTAATACTGGAAGTACTTCCAATACCATCCACTCAGGCTTGTTACCCGAACCATGGAATGCTTCTAATAGCTTAAGACGCTTTGAGAATTTCTTAATCTTAGTTTCAGATTTAGTATTCGGAATTTCCTCACGAATATCTGCAATCTCGTCATCAAGATTAACTTCTTTAAGTAACGACTGAATCGCTTCTGCACCCATAGCAGCAGAAAACTCATCACCGAACTCTTCAAGTGCGTCGTAATATTCTTCATCGGTTAAAAGCTGACCTTTTTCTAAAGTAGTAAGGCCAGGCTCAGTAACCACGAATGATTCAAAGTAGAGTACGCGCTCAATCTCACGCAATGTCATATCGAGCATTAAACCGATACGAGATGGCAATGATTTTAAGAACCAGATATGCGCAACAGGACAGGCCAATTCAATATGACCCATACGTTCACGACGTACCTTAGTTAGCGTAACCTCAACACCACATTTCTCACAGACAATGCCGCGGTGCTTCATTCGCTTATATTTGCCACAGAGACACTCATAGTCTTTTATTGGACCAAAAATCTTGGCACAAAATAGACCTTCTCTTTCGGGCTTAAATGTACGGTAATTAATCGTTTCGGGCTTTTTAACCTCACCAAATGACCATGAACGGATCATTTCAGGTGATGCTAGACCAATTCGAATATTATCGAACTCTGTATTCTGCTCTTGCTGCTTGAGTAGATTGACTAAGTCTTTCAAGGCTTATCCTCCAGTGACTGAATGAGCCGAGACTCCTAAGGAGCCCCAGCGGTCAGTAAGCAATATTGTGCTTATTCGTTTTCCAGCTCGACATTAATGCCGAGTGAGCGGATTTCTTTAACCAATACATTGAATGATTCCGGCATGCCAGGTTCCATTCTATGATCACCATCCACAATATTTTTGTACATCTTAGTTCGACCGTTGACGTCATCAGACTTAACGGTGAGCATTTCTTGTAGAGTATAAGCCGCACCATATGCTTCAAGTGCCCATACCTCCATCTCACCAAATCGTTGACCACCAAACTGCGCCTTACCACCCAGCGGCTGCTGAGTAACCAAGCTGTATGACCCTGTTGACCGTGCATGCATTTTGTCATCAACCAAGTGGTTGAGTTTCAACATATACATGTAGCCTACTGTGACTGGTCTATCAAATTTGTCTCCGGTACGTCCATCATGAAGCTCCACCTGTCCACTATCTGGAAGGCCAGCAAGAGTTAATAATTTCTTCAACTCAACTTCACTTGCACCATCAAATACTGGGGTAGCAATTGGAACACCTTTTCTTAGGTTTCCAGCTAGCTCCATAACCTCAGAATCATTCAGTTCTTTGATATCAGTGCCATACACTGTATCGCCAACATCATAAATCTCTTGAAGTAACTTACGGACCTCAGCGGTTTTTGCCTGCTGCTTGAGCATTGCATCAATCTTAACACCCAAACCTCTAGCAGCCATCCCCATATGAGTCTCTAGAACCTGACCCACATTCATTCGAGAAGGTACACCTAGCGGATTCAAAACAATATCCACTGGCTCGCCATTCTCGTCATAGGGCATATCTTCAACCGGCTTGATAACCGAAATAACACCTTTGTTACCATGTCGTCCGGCCATCTTATCGCCAGGCTGGATACGACGCTTAACAGCCAAATAAACCTTAACTGTTTTAAGTACGCCAGGTGCTAGGTCATCACCGCTTTTAAGCTTGCCGCTCTTTTCATCAAAGCGCGCATCAAGATCAGCTCTTCGCTCTGCCAGTTGATCCTGAGCACCAGAAATCAACTCATTAAGCTCTGCATCTTGCATACGAATTGCCAGCCAATCGTCAGCCTTGAATTCAGCAACAGCTTCCTGAGTAAGCTCAGCACCTTTCTTAAGGCCAGTCGCCTTGACGACTTTGTTACCCTTAAGTGAATTGAACAAACGACCCAACGTAGCATTTTCAATAATGCGATATTCGTCATTAAGATCTTTGCGATACTGATCTAGAGCAGCTTTCTCAATATCCTGAGATCGCTGATCTTTCTCAAGGCCATCACGAGTAAAGACCTGAACATCAATAACGGTTCCTTTGATACTGCTAGGAACACGCAATGAAGTGTCTTTAACATCAGAAGCCTTCTCGCCAAAGATTGCTCGCAGAAGTTTTTCTTCCGGTGTAAGTTGGGTTTCACCCTTAGGTGTTACCTTACCAACGAGAATATCGCCAGCAACAACTTCAGCACCGATGTGAACAATACCCGACTCATCTAGACGACCTAATGCAGCTTCACCAACATTTGGGATATCTGAAGTAATTTCTTCAGAACCCAACTTGGTATCACGCGCCACACAGGTAAGCTCTTGAATATGAATCGTAGTAAAACGATCTTCTTGAACCACACGCTCAGAGATAAGAATCGAATCTTCAAAGTTGTAACCATTCCAAGGCATAAATGCGATACGCATATTTTGCCCCAGTGCTAGCTCACCCAAATCAACCGATGGACCATCTGCTAATACATCGCCACGTGAAACAGTATCACCCTGCTTAACGATGGGACGCTGATTAATACAGGTGTTTTGGTTTGATCGGGTGTACTTAGTTAGATTGTAGATATCTACACCCGCTTCACCAGACTCAACTTCTTTATCGCTAACTCTTACAACTATACGTGCAGAATCAACACTTTCGATAACACCACCACGACGTGCAACCTCACAAACACCCGAATCACTAGCTACGGTGCGCTCGATACCTGTACCTACCAACGGCGTTTCAGCCTTAAGTGTAGGAACAGCCTGACGTTGCATGTTCGAGCCCATCAATGCACGGTTTGCATCATCGTGCTCTAGGAAAGGAATCAAAGATGCAGCCACAGATACTACCTGACGCGGCGAAACATCCATATATTCAATTTCATCTGGCCCTTTAACTGTAAATTCATTGAGATGACGCACGGCCACCATATCTTCAACAAACTTACCCTTACCATCTAGCTGCGCAGACGCCTGTGCAATTACGTACTGAGACTCGTTAATAGCTGATAAGTATTCAATTTCACTACTTACCTTGCCGTTTATCACCTTACGATATGGCGCTTCAATAAAGCCATAATTGTTAGTGCGAGCATAGGTTGCCAAAGAGTTAATCAAACCAATGTTTGGTCCCTCTGGCGTTTCAATTGGACATACGCGACCGTAGTGAGTTGGATGCACATCTCGCACCTCAAAACCAGCACGCTCACGAGTAAGACCACCCGGCCCTAAAGCAGACACACGACGTTTGTGCGTCACTTCTGAAAGCGGGTTGTTTTGATCCATAAACTGAGATAGCTGACTTGAACCAAAGAACTCTTTAATAGCGGCAGCAACCGGCTTAGCATTCACAAGATCCTGCGGCATAAGCTGCTCAGACTCGGCAACACCAAGACGCTCTTTTACAGCGCGCTCAACACGCACCAAACCAACACGGAATTGGTTTTCTGCCATCTCACCAACAGAACGAACACGGCGGTTACCCAGATGATCAATATCATCCACGGCACCTTTACCGTTACGAATCTCAATCAATGTTTTAATAACATCAACAATATCTGAGCCTTCACCGTACTTTTGCTGTAACTCTTCAGCTTCATCGCTTTTAACAGTTGAATAGAATCGTTGATCATAAAGGATGCCTGCACCCTCTTCTGATGGACGATCTAAACGACGGTTGAATTTCATACGACCTACGGCTGAAAGATCATAGCGCTCTAGGTTGAAGAAAAGATTGAAGAATAGGTTTTCCGCTGATTCTTTAGTTGGCGGCTCACCCGGACGCATCATGCGATAAATCTCAATCATAGCCTCAAGCTGAGTCTTTGAAGGATCTGTTCGCAAGGTATCCGAAACAAATGAACCACAATCTAGATCATTGGTATAAAGGGTTTCGATTTCTTTAATACCTGCCTCGTTAAGAGTCGCTAGATTTTCTTCTGTTAATTCAGCATTACACTCGAGAAGCAATTCGCCAGTCTTGGGATCAGCGATATCTTTAGCTAAAGCTCGACCCACTAAGTATTCACTGGTAACAGCAAGAGTAGTTACCTTGCCTTTTTCTAATTGGCGAATATGTCTTGCGGTAATACGACGACCTTTGGCAACAACCACTGTGCCTTTTTTATCGACAATATCAAACACCGCAATTTCACCACGAAGACGTTCAGGATCAAGATCAAGACTGTACTCACCTTTCTTATAGTGGAAAGTACTGGTATCGAAAAACATCTCAAGAATTTCTTCAGAGTTGTAACCCAACGCTCTTAGTAGAATAGTTACTGGTAACTTTCTGCGACGGTCAATTCGAACAAAAAGAAGATCTTTTGGATCAAACTCAAAGTCCAACCATGAACCACGGTAAGGAATAACACGCGCTGTATACAACAGCTTACCTGACGAGTGAGTTTTACCTTTGTCGTGGTCAAATACCACGCCCGGCGCTCTATGAAGCTGAGATACGATAACACGCTCGGTACCATTAATAATAAAGGTGCCGTTATCAGTCATTAGAGGGATTTCGCCAAGATAAACTTCTTGCTCGCGAATATCTTTGATCGCTTTATTGGTAGATTCTTTATCATAGATTACCAAGCGAACCCGCACTCTTAGAGGTACGGAAAAGGTCACACCGCGCAACTTACATTCTTCAACGTCAAAGGCAGGCTTGCCTAAAACGTAGTCGACATACTCAAGGGCAGCATGCCCAGAGTATCCCACGATGGGGAAAATCGACTTTAATGCAGCGTGCAAGCCCGTGTGCTTTCGATCTTCCAAAGCCACACCAGCCTGTGTAAAATTTTTATAGGAATCAAGTTGAATTGCCAATAAATAAGGCAAATCCATGACGTCTGGCAACTTGCCAAAGCTCTTGCGGATACGTTTCTTCTCTGTGAAGGAGTAAGCCATCTATATTCCTCGGGACAGTTCTGTATTGAATTGGTGATCATGAGACAACCTCAAGATCGTTCTGCTTATAAATACCCCTACTTACAAGCAAGAAAGGGCTGAAGGGATTTCCCCCTCAGCCCAGCCTGAAAATTCAGGCGTGCGAGACAGCAGCCTATTTAAGCTCAGCTGTTGCGCCTGCTTCTTCCAATTGCTTCTTCGCTTCTTCTGCATCGTCTTTAGAAGCAGCTTCTTTAATAGTAGATGGAGCACCATCAACCATTTCTTTAGCTTCTTTAAGACCAAGACCTGTGATTGCACGAACTGCTTTAATCACATTAACTTTCTTGTCGCCTACAGCAGATAGAACAACGTCGAATTCGGTCTTAGCAGCAGCAGCTTCTTCGCCACCAGCTGCCGGAGCAGCTACAGCAGCTACAGCCGCCTGAGCAGAAACACCAAATTTTTCTTCCATTGCACTAACAAGCTCTACTACATCCATTACGCTCATTTCAGCGATTGCGTTCAAAATATCTTCATTTGAAAGGGCCATTTTAGCCTCCTAATTTATCTGTTTACCATGAAGTCGCTTATGCGGCTTCCTGTTTTGCATCACGAACTGCAGAAACTACTCGTGCCGCCTTAGTTGGTATCTCGTTAAGAGTACGAGCCAACTTAGTGACAGGAGCAAGAGTCACGCCAGCCAACATGCCAAGGGCCTGTTCTAAGGTAGGCAACGTAGCTAGAACATCAATTTGTTCACTCGCTAGTAGCTGTCCACCCACCGACAACGCTTTCACTTCAAATTCTTCGTTATCTTTCGCGAAGTCTTTGAATAAACGCGCTGCCGCACCCGGGTCTTCCATAGAGAAAGCAAATAAAGATGGTCCGACCAAAACATCATCTACGCATGCGTAGTCAGTGTCTGCGAATGCTCTTTTTGCCAAGGTGTTGCGTACAACGCGCAATTGCACGTTTTCAGCACGAGCCTTAGCTCTAAGGGCAGTCATGTCGGTTACATCAACGCCACGGGCGTCTGCGATCACCAAGGACATAGCCTGGGCGGCTGTCTCGTTCACTTCAGCAACGATTGCTTTCTTGTCATCGAGATTTAATGCCACGATAAATCTCCTCGATTTACCTGAGTTACAGTTGAGAAAACTCTCAACCACCAAAATGGTGAATTCATACCAAAACTTCTGGCCTGGGTTCACCGCCTGCGTAGGAAAGCTGTCATGGTTTTGACACTATTCCAACTTATTATTCCCGAAGGAACCTACGGTCTCTGACAGCCTAAGAATTAAACAACAATTCTCAGACCCCAAAGTCTGTTCGACAGCTAATGCTGTCTATAATCAAGCGCCTAAAGAGGCTTGATCAATAATTAATCCAGGACCCATCGTAGAAGAAACAGTAATCTTCTTGATGTATATCCCTTTTGCAGAAGCCGGTTTAGCTTTATGAACATCAGTCATAAGTGCTTCCAAATTCTTTTGTAGTGCGTCTGCGTCAAATGCCAAAATTCCGATACCGCCGTGAATAATGCCATTTTTGTCAGCACGGAAACGAACCTGACCCGCTTTTGCATTCTTAACTGCAGTAGCTACGTCTGGTGTTACAGTGCCAGATTTAGGGTTAGGCATCAGACCGCGCGGCCCAAGAACCTTACCAAGAAGACCCACAACACGCATGGCATCTGGCGCAGCAATAACTACGTCAAAATCCATCTTTCCGCCTTTGATCTCTTCAGCAAGCTCATCCATACCCACCAGCTCAGCACCCGCAGCTTTTGCTGCTTCCGCCGCATCACCCTGAGCAAATACACATACACGTATATCTTTACCCGAGCCATTTGGCAGTGTTGTTGCACCACGAACAACCTGGTCTGATTTACGAGAATCAATACCCAAGTTAATGGCAACATCAACAGTTTCAGAGAACTTAACTGTAGAAAGCTCTTTAAGCAGACTGAATGCTTCACTCGCTTGGTAAACTTTACCTAGCTCGACTTTTTCATTAATCGCACGACGGCGCTTTGATAATTTAGCCACTTACACGCCCTCCGTTTCTATGCCCATTGAACGGGCTGAACCAGCAATAGTTCGAACCGCAGCATCCATATCAGCTGCTGTAAGGTCCGGCTCTTTAGTTTTTACAATTTCTTCTAGCTGAGCGCGGGTTACACTACCCACTTTCTCAGTATTTGGACGACCTGAACCACTCTTAAGACCAGCAGCTTTCTTAAGCAAGAAAGAAGCAGGTGGTGTTTTCATTTCGAAGGTAAAACTACGGTCTGCATAGACAGTAATGATTACCGGAACAGGTGCTCCAGGCTCTATACCCTGAGTTTGGGCATTGAAACCTTTACAGAATTCCATAATATTTACACCGTGCTGACCCAACGCTGGACCAACCGGTGGACTTGGGTTCGCCTGTCCTGCAGGCACCTGCAACTTAATGTAGGCTGTAACTTTTTTAGCCATTGCTCTCTCCTATTATGGGTATTTAACGCCTCCAGCATTGCTGCAAAACAGCTTTGCTTTCTTAGGCTCCCCGATAAGTCAGCACCATTGCCAACCTACCCTTACATTTCAAATCAGGCTTTTTCTACCTGAGTGAACTCAAGCTCAACCGGTGTGGATCGTCCGAAGATCGATACCGCAACACGCAGCTTGCTCTTTTCATAATTTACTTCTTCAACAGTGCCATTAAAGTCATTAAATGGACCATCGGTAACACGTACCATCTCACCGGGCTCAAACATGGTCTTAGGACGTGGCGCCTCTTCTGAGTCATGCACGCGCTGTAGAATCAAATCAGCCTCTTTATCAGAGATAGGTGCTGGCTTATCCGCTTTACCACCGATAAAGCCCATCACTCTTGGAGTCTCTTTAATGAGATGCCAAGTATCATCATCTAGTTCCATGTTGACTAAAACATAGCCTGGAAAAAACATTCTTTCACTGGTGCGCTTTTGACCGGCTCTCATCTCAACTACCTCTTCGGTAGGAACAAGAATTTCGCCAAACTTATCCTGCAAGCCATTCAGCTCTGCACGCTCTTGGATTGCCGCAGCTACTTTCTTCTCATATAGCGAATAGGCGTGAACTACATACCAACGTTTTGACATCTAGTGCTCCTAGCCCATTATCAGTGAAGCAAGCCAGCTCAACAGAGAATCAATTCCCCAAAGAGCGATAGCCATTAATAAAATCACAACTACAACGATCAATGTTGTTTGATTGCGCTCTTGCTTAGTTGGCCATACAACCTTGCGCCATTCAGTGCGAGCACCAATAGCGAGCTCAACAATTGCGGCACCTTTTGAAGTTTGCGCAGCAACAAAGCCCGCAACCAGCGCAACTACAATTAGAGCAATAACCCGGTAAAGAACCGACTCTGCCGAATAGTACCAGTTGCCATAGATTGCCCCAGCAACCAAAGCACCTACTACTAACCACTTAAGCCAATCTAACTGAAACTGCTTTTCTTCTACTATTTCACTCATCACCAATGTCAACCTTACGCTCTGTGTATGGCAGGCCAGGAGGGACTCGAACCCCCAACAGCCGGTTTTGGAGACCGGTGCTCTACCAATTGAACTACTGGCCTATAACCTACTTTTTTTACATTACCCTTACTGACAGCTAAGCCGAGACATCAAAAATGCCTCGGCTACATGCCTTACAACAAACTAAATCTTAGTCGATGATTTTAGCTACAACACCAGCACCTACTGTGCGGCCGCCTTCACGAATTGCAAAACGAAGACCTTCTTCCATCGCAATTGGGTGAATCAATTCAACTTCCATCTGA
>JAHEHM010000065.1:67444-75366 GCA_024644585.1 Porticoccaceae bacterium
TATACTTCTGCACAAACGCGCGTCATCGCCGCCGTTAAGGTCGTTTTACCATGGTCAACGTGGCCAATTGTGCCTACGTTAACGTGCGGCTTACTTCTTTCAAATTTTTCTTTTGACATCTCACCATCTCCTAAAAGGACCCCGGGGAATTAGCGTCTTACCAACTCTTTAACCGGTTTCTAAAATAAACAATATAAAGCAGTTATGCCTTAACCTAAATAATGGAGCTCATAACCGGATTTGAACCGGTGACCTCTTCCTTACCAAGGAAGTGCTCTACCGACTGAGCTATATGAGCACTCACCTCAAGCGACTCTGGAGCGGGCAGCGGGAATCGAACCCGCATCATCAGCTTGGAAGGCTGAGGTTCTACCATTAAACTATGCCCGCGCATCCCACTCTAAAATCACTTTTGCGCCATTTAAATGGTTACGACGCCATACCCTACTACATTTCAAATCTGGTGGCGGGAGGTGGATTCGAACCACCGAAGCTTTCGCGTCAGATTTACAGTCTGATCCCTTTGGCCGCTCGGGAATCCCGCCTAAATTTTTCATAAAACTAGCAATACCCAGCCTTTTAGTACCACTTTTTATACATCAGCATGAAACTGGGCGACGTTTTCACATCCCCAGCTTTGCTTGTGTAATCTTGATATCTTGGCTTACACCAGACATCAAACGGCTACACACTTTCATACCATGTATATCCGACAAAAAATTGCTAATAAAATCAACAATTTAGCCTTAGAGATGGAGCTGGCGAGAGGAGTCGAACCCCCGACCGGCTGATTACAAGTCAGCTGCTCTACCAACTGAGCTACGCCAGCATCTCTAATGCGGAGCGCGATTTTAGAGAAACTAGGGATTATTATCAACCTTAAATGTGGGTTCTTTTTACTTTTTTTGGAAAACAGGCCTTATCTATCAATTTTGTCGGTCATATTACCGACGAAACCTTGAGAAATGAGGGAAATAGACGCCTAATTAATAAGCACTAGCTGTCTCGCAACTCAATACCATCCAGAACCAGTCCATCAAGTACTAGATTAGAATGATTATCGGCATCAAGGCTTATTACTTGGCTTATTATTTTTGCATCGCCGCCCGTTAACACTATTCGCACCGGAAACTGTGCAGCCAGGCTTTCAATCGCTGATGCTGCCGCCAGCAAGCAGCCTTTATTGACTGCCTGTTGAGTATTTTTACCCGGAATCCAAAGCTCTTCTGTGCCGCTGCCAACCACGCGAACATCACTGGTATTCTTCCACAGCGCATCGTGCATCAAAGTTAGACCCGGAAGGATATACCCGCCAACATGCTGACCCCCAGGGCCAATGATGTCGATTGTAATAGCGCTACCCGCATCCACCACCATTATAGGTTGGCTGTACTTTTTATAGGCTGCAGCAATGGCAAGCCAACGGTCAACACCCAGTGTCTCGGGATCTTCATAGGCACAGCACAACTCTCCCATAGTCGCTGAAACCATCGCAAAACGAATAGGAGCAGAAAACTGACTTAATAGTTGCCGCTTAAGACTATCAACAACCTCGTCACCTGCCACACTGGCTATACGTATCTCACTAATTGACTGTGTTTCGGACAGTTTTAGGGCTTCACCCTCAAGGAACTTAGCTGTTAGCTGCGCGCCCTGCGCTATTTGTTGGCCGTCATTTGTTACGCGCCATTTAATACGGCTATTACCTGCGTCTATAGCTAGAATCATGGATGGATGTACTCTTTATACCTAGTTATACTGGAATTATATTTTACGATCGACTTTTCTTATTTATCTGCACTTAAAGCGCGCAGACTTAACTCGCCACCAATAAAGGTTTTAATCTCGCCACTGGCTAATTTCATTTTTAGAGCGCCGAATTCGTCGACGCCAACTGGCGTACCAGTAGTGGATTGACTTACCGTACTCACTACCGCCTGAGTTTCTTTAAAGGCATCTATTGCTTGCCACTCGTCTTGATAGCTAGCAAACCCTTTCTGTTGGTAATCATCAAGAACATCAAAACAGTGATTAACAATTAAAGCCGCCAGACTGTTTCTCGACACTGGCTGAGGGCTGACCGTCGACAAATCAGTCCATTCTTGATCTATTTCTTGTCCGCTTTGCTCCGGCATACAATGATTGATGCCAATACCAATAATTACCGTACACTGGCCAGCAGGATCACCCACCATTTCTAGTAGAATTCCCCCCAGCTTTTTATTATTGATATAAATATCATTAGGCCATTTAAGCTGAACTCCCTCAACCTTTAACTGCTTAAGCGCTCGACTAACAGCAACACCAATAGCTAGGCTTAGACCCTGTAAGGCGCTGGCACCCTGATCAAAATCCCATACCATTGATAGATACAGGTTAGCGGCAAATGGGCTGACCCAGTTTTTGCCCCTGCGGCCACGCCCCATGGTTTGATACTCAGATAAAATAACCGCGCCACTAGCAGAATCGGTTTGCTGCTCGACCAGCTGATTAGCCTGTTTGTTAGTCGACTCAAGACTTTGGTGAATATGTAAGACTTTGAGCTGTTCTCGCACTGATTGATCGAGACCTGCTCTTATATGCTCATCATCCAACAACTCAAAACCTTGCGGCAATCTGTAGCCTCTACCCTTAATAGACTCAAGCTGTAAACCCATGGACTCAAGTTTTTGTAACTGCTTCCAAATAGCTGTGCGTGAAACACCCAATAAATTCCCTAAGTCCTCGCCGGAATGAAAGTTGCCATCTCTAAGAATATCTAATAATTCAGATTTAATGTGACTGTCCCCAACTTATAAATTGATATTAATCCAAATAAACCGCACACCTAAACCCATGGTGACCCAGGCAAATCCTTGACGCAATTTATATGCATTCACTTTGTGGGCCAATATCGCACCCAGTCGAGCACAGGGCAAGCTAGCGATAATAATCCCTAGCAATGCCGGAATAAACACAAAACCCATACTACCCTGGGGCATAGAGATACCCTCTGTACTTGCAGTGGCATATGCAAAAGTTGCCCCTGCGGCGATCGGGAATCCACAGGCAGCTGCAGTGCCTACGGCTTGGTGAATCTTAACCCCATAAAAAGTCAGCATTGGCACGGTAAGCGTTCCGCCACCTATGCCGAAAATAGCCGATACTCCGCCTATACCGCCGCCTGAGGCGGCCATACTGAAATAATTAGGCAGGCTTCTGCCACCAACCTGTGGCGTATACAGTAGTAACTGCAGCGCAATAAGAATTAAAAAACCACCAAATAAGAGTTGAAGCAAAATACCGTTCAGTGAAATTGCGAATAGCCCACCAATGAAAGCGCCGAGCAGAATACCTGGGACTACAGATTTAACAATATCCCAGCGGATAGCCTGTTTTTGGTGGTGAGTATAAATAGAACTTAGTGCGGTAAAGATAATTGTGGCTAATGAGGTGCCAATCGCTAGATGGGTAATAATTTCATCGGGCATTCCGCGGGCGGCAAAAGAGAATATAAGTAGAGGCACAATAATCGCACCACCACCTAGACCGAACAGGCCACTGATAAGGCCGGCAATACTACCAACCATTAAATAAAATAAGTATTCCATCGCTTAAGTCTAGTTATCCACACTAAGAAAACACGCACATTATGCCCTGAGTCATACTCAGATTGTTAATTTTAATTGTAAAGCCGACTGATCTTTGGGCCTAACTTTACTGCAAAGTAATAAGCGGGCAAAAAAAAACCCAGCTGCAAATGCAACTGGGTTTTTTAATTTAGAAGCCTGACAATGACCTACTCTCACATGGGGAAGCCCCACACTACCATCGGCGATGAACCATTTCACTGCTGAGTTCGGTATGGGATCAGGTGGTTCTAGTTCTCTATGGTCATCAGGCAAACTGGTATGAAAAACATGGTTAAACCATATTTATCAAATTAGGTCGGTAATTATTGAATACATTTTTTCATGGCCAGAGTGCATTAAGCACACATCTGTCCGTCGTCTCGCTTGCGTTATATGGTCAAGCCTCACGGGCAATTAGTATTGGTTAGCTCAACGCCTCACAGCGCTTCCACACCCAACCTATCAACGTCCTAGTCTTGAACGGCCCTACAGGGGAGTTAAACTCCCAGGGAAACCTAATCTTGAAGGGGGCTTCCCGCTTAGATGCTTTCAGCGGTTATCCCGTCCGAACGTAGCTACTGGGCAATGCCATTGGCATGACAACCCAAACACCAGGGGTTCGTCCACTCCGGTCCTCTCGTACTAGGAGCAGCTCTTCTCAAGTTTCCAACGCCCACGGCAGATAGGGACCGAACTGTCTCACGACGTTCTGAACCCAGCTCGCGTACCACTTTAAATGGCGAACAGCCATACCCTTGGGACCAGCTCCAGCCCCAGGATGTGATGAGCCGACATCGAGGTGCCAAACACCGCCGTCGATATGAACTCTTGGGCGGTATCAGCCTGTTATCCCCGGAGTACCTTTTATCCGTTGAGCGATGGCCCTTCCATACAGAACCACCGGATCACTAAGACCTACTTTCGTACCTGCTCGACGTGTCAGTCTCGCAGTCAAGCACACTTCTACCTTTGCGCTCATAGCATGATTTCCGACCATGCTGAGTGTACCTTCGCGCTCCTCCGTTACTCTTTGGGAGGAGACCGCCCCAGTCAAACTACCCACCAGACACTGTCCTCGACCCGGATAACGGGTCAGAGTTAGAACCTCAAACATACCAGGGTGGTATTTCAAGGATGGCTCCACGCAATCTAGCGATCACGCTTCAAAGCCTCCCACCTATCCTACACAAATAGGTTCAAAGTTCAGTGCCAAGCTATAGTAAAGGTTCACGGGGTCTTTCCGTCTAGCCGCGGGAACACGGCATCTTCACCGCGATTTCGATTTCACTGAGTCTATGGTGGAGACAGCGCCCCCATCGTTACGCCATTCGTGCAGGTCGGAACTTACCCGACAAGGAATTTCGCTACCTTAGGACCGTTATAGTTACGGCCGCCGTTTACCGGGGCTTCGATCAAGAGCTTCGCCGAAGCTAACCCCATCAATTAACCTTCCGGCACCGGGCAGGCGTCACACCCTATACTTCCTCTTACGAGTTTGCAGAGTGCTGTGTTTTAGATAAACAGTCGCAGGGGCCTGGTCTCTGCGGCCACCAACAGCTTACGGAGCAAGTCCGATCACCATCAGCGGCGTGCCTTCTCCCGAAGTTACGGCACCATTTTGCCTAGTTCCTTCACCATAGTTCTCTCAAGCGCCTTGGTATTCTCTACCTGATCACCTGTGTCGGTTTAGAGTACGGTCTCTTTATACCTGAAGCTTAGAGGCTTTTCTTGGAAGCATGGCATCAATGACTTCGCTCGCAATTGAGCTCGTTATCACTCCTCAGGATTGATCTCCCGGATTTACCTAAGAGATCTCCCTACAAGCTTAAACAGGGACAACCAACGCCCTGATCACCTAGCCTTCTCCGTCCCCCCATCGCAGTATAAAGAGGTACAGGAATATTAACCTGTTTTCCATCGACTACGCCTTTCGGCCTCGCCTTAGGTGCCGACTAACCCTGTCCCGATTAGCGTTGGACAGGAAACCTTGATCTTCCGGCGAGCGGGTTTTTCACCCGCTTTATCGTTACTCACGTCAGCATTCGCACTTCTGATACCTCCAGCATGCCTTACGACACACCTTCAACGGCTTACAGAACGCTCCTCTACCATGCATACAAGTATGCATCCGCAGCTTCGGTTCTCAGTTTAGCCCCGTTACATCTTCCGCGCAGGCCGACTCGACTAGTGAGCTATTACGCTTTCTTTAAAGGATGGCTGCTTCTAAGCCAACCTCCTAGCTGTCTGAGCCTTCCCACATCGTTTCCCACTTAACTGAGATTTGGGACCTTAGCTGGCGGTCTGGGTTGTTTCCCTCTCCACGACGAACGTTAGCACCCGCCGTGTGTCTCCCATGATTGCACTCACCGGTATTCGGAGTTTGCATCGGGTTGGTAAGTCGGTATGACCCCCTAGCCGAAACAGTGCTCTACCCCCGGTGGTGATACATGAGGCGCTACCTAAATAGCTTTCGAGGAGAACCAGCTATCTCCGGGCTTGATTAGCCTTTCACTCCGATCCACAGCTCATCCCCTAATTTTTCAACATTAGTGGGTTCGGTCCTCCAGTGCCTGTTACGGCACCTTCAACCTGGCCATGGATAGATCGCCCGGTTTCGGGTCTATTCCCAGCGACTAAGACGCCCTATTAAGACTCGGTTTCCCTACGGCTCCCCTATACGGTTAACCTTGCCACTGAAAATAAGTCGCTGACCCATTATACAAAAGGTACGCAGTCACAGAACAAGTCTGCTCCTACTGCTTGTACGCATACGGTTTCAGGTTCTATTTCACTCCCCTCTCCGGGGTTCTTTTCGCCTTTCCCTCACGGTACTAGTTCACTATCGGTCAGTTGGTAGTATTTAGCCTTGGAGGATGGTCCCCCCATGTTCAGTCAAGATAACTCGTGTCCCGACTTACTTGTCGTAAGCTTAGTACCATAAAAGAGTTTTCGTGTACGGGGCTATCACCCTGTATCGCCAGACTTTCCAGACTGTTCCACTAACACTTCTACTATCACTTACAGGCTAATCCCCTTTCGCTCGCCGCTACTAAGGGAATCTCGGTTGATTTCTTTTCCTCCGGGTACTTAGATGTTTCAGTTCTCCGGGTTCGCTTCGTACACCTATGAATTCAGTGCACGATACCTAGCTTATGCTAGGTGGGTTTCCCCATTCGGAAATCTTCGGATCAAAGGTTGTTTGCCACCTCCCCGAAGCTTATCGCAGGCTCCTACGTCCTTCATCGCCTCCAACTGCCAAGGCATCCACCGTATGCGCTTACTCGCTTGACCATATAGCACAAGCGTGCAAGATTTTAATTGCGACTTACTATTTTCATAGTAGTTGTAACAATTTCGCCGGACAGGTATGTAAAAAATACACACCGGCCTTGAAAAAATTTTCAGTATTCAATAATTACCTTGTTAAAGAGCATCTGGCATAAAAAAAGCCAGTGATAAACGCTATCCGCTTATCGCTAACTTCTCGGTGCAGTAAAGAAATGGTGGAGCTAAGCGGGATCGAACCGCTGACCTCCTGCGTGCAAGGCAGGCGCTCTCCCAGCTGAGCTATAGCCCCATTTGTATCGGACAAATTGGTGGGTCTGGGTGGATTTGAACCACCGACCTCACCCTTATCAGGGGTGCGCTCTAACCAACTGAGCTACAGACCCAATTTAACTGCGACGGGTCATAGCAGCCCGGTCGACATACCGTACTTTACTGCTAACCAAATATAATCAAGCAATGCGTGTGAGCACTTACAAACCTCAGAGATTTCGTTTAAGGAGGTGATCCAGCCCCAGGTTCCCCTAGGGCTACCTTGTTACGACTTCACCCCAGTCATGAATCACAAAGTGGTAACCGGCCCCCCGAAGGTTAGCCTAGCTACTTCTTTTGCAACCCACTCCCATGGTGTGACGGGCGGTGTGTACAAGGCCCGGGAACGTATTCACCGTGACATTCTGATTCACGATTACTAGCGATTCCAACTTCACGCAGTCGAGTTGCAGACTGCGATCCGGACTACGACCAGCTTTGTGAGATTGGCTCCCCCTCGCGGGTTTGCAGCCCTCTGTACTGGCCATTGTAGCACGTGTGTAGCCCAGGTCGTAAGGGCCATGATGACTTGACGTCGTCCCCACCTTCCTCCGGTTTGTCACCGGCAGTCTCCTTAGAGTTCCCACCATTATGTGCTGGCAACTAAGGACAAGGGTTGCGCTCGTTACGGGACTTAACCCAACATCTCACGACACGAGCTGACGACAGCCATGCAGCACCTGTCACTGCGTTCCCGAAGGCACCAATCTATCT
>JAHEHM010000008.1 GCA_024644585.1 Porticoccaceae bacterium
CCATCATTCTCAATCAGCGATTTTAAATCTTCTACGGCTAGATTGTTTTTCTTGGCAAAGGCTTCAGCCGCCCGTGAGGGTTCGCCATTATCATCAAAGGCTACTTTAACCGGTGGCCCCCAATTGACAATATCTTTGTCTGGCGTCTGACGATCTAGCTCTGAGACTACAACGGCAAGTCGACGGGGCGCGGCAAAAGATTGAAAGCTTTTAAAGCTAAGCCCCTGGTCTTCTAGACCTTTAATAATGCCGTCGGTAAAGGCATTAGATAGTTTTTTTAATGATTTAGGCGGTAGCTCTTCCGTGCCTAGTTCTATTAGAAAATCAGCACTCATTTTGATTCTCCCTGATGTTTTGCTATCACTTCTTTAGCGATCTTGCTATCCGCCAAGGGGAAACCCGCTTCCAATCGTGAATCGAAATAGCCCTGTGCAACGCCCCTTGCTAAGGTTCTTACTCTAAGGATATAGCGTTGGCGCTCAGTGACAGAAATTGCCTTGCGTGCATCTAATAGATTAAAGGTATGTGAGGCTTTCATTACCATTTCGTAGGCAGGTAATGGTAGCTTAGCCTGAATTAACTTTTCGCCATCTTTCTCGTATTGGTCAAAGGCTTTAAACAAAAATTCTGTATCAGCATGTTCAAAGTTGTAGGCTGAAAGTTCTCTTTCATTTTGCAAGAAAACGTCGCCGTAGGTCACGGTGCCAGATGAGCTTTTGGACCACACAAGATCATAGATACTATCAACACCCTGAAGATACATGGCAATTCGTTCAAGGCCGTAGGTGATCTCGCCAGTAACAGGGTAACACTCGAGTCCACCCACCTGTTGAAAGTAGGTAAACTGTGTAACTTCCATACCGTTTAGCCAGACTTCCCAGCCAAGACCCCAGGCGCCAAGCGTGGGTGATTCCCAGTTATCCTCAACAAATCTTATGTCGTGAATGGCAGGATCCACGCCTAGTTCGCGCAATGAATCTAGGTATAGCTCTTGAATATTGTCCGGCGATGGCTTGAGCGCTACCTGAAACTGATAGTAATGCTGTAGACGGTTGGGGTTTTCGCCATAGCGACCATCAGTAGGTCGACGCGAGGGCTGAACATAGGCACAGTTCCATACCTCAGGGCCAATAGAGCGCAAGAAGGTAGCCGGGTGAAATGTCCCAGCGCCCACTTCCATATCCAACGGCTGCATAATCACACAGCCCTGTTTAGCCCAAAAGTCCTGAAGAGTCGCAATAAGCTCCTGAAAAGTTTGAGGAGCAGCCGTCATATTTGCCACAAAAATCACCTAAAAAATCGAATGTATTACTTTAGTGCGCAATTATAAACGTGCAGACTGATAAAGATAGGGGCAAAAAACACTGAAAACGTTTAATTTCACCATCCCAAACGACTTATATCGCGATATAATGAAAGTCTAATGATTAAATATTGGTTGAATGGAGTTTAAATGGCGCATATTAAACGCGGCGAAAAGGTTCGTAAGGCAGTTTTTCCTGTAGCAGGCATGGGTTCAAGATTTTTACCGGCCACCAAAGCTAATCCAAAAGAAATGATGCCAGTGGTTGATAAGCCACTCATTCAGTACGCTGTAGAGGAAGCCGTTGAGGCAGGCATTACAGAAATGATTTTTGTGACTGGCCGAACCAAGCGCAGTATTGCCGATCACTTCGATAAAGCTTATGAATTAGAGCATCAGCTCGAGCAGCGAGGCAAAAAAGAATTGCTCGAAATTGCACAGAACGTGGTGCCAAAAGGCGTTAGTTGCACCTATATTCGTCAAAACGAAGCCTTAGGCCTGGGTCACGCAGTTGCCGTTACCGCCCACCTAGTTGGCGATGAGCCTTTTGCTGTTTTATTGGCAGATGATTTAATTCATCACAAAAAAGGCGCTGTAAAGCAAATGGTTGAAGCCTTTGATTATTACAAAAGTTCAGTGATTGCTGTGCAGCAGGTCGATGGCCCTGAGATTTCATCCTATGGCGTAATCAGCGGTAAAAAGCAGACTGATAGAGTTCATCTATTAAATGAAATCGTTGAAAAACCCGCCTTTGAAGACGCGCCATCAAACATGGGCGTCACTGGTCGCTATATTTTTACCCCACAAATTTTTGAACATCTGGCAAAACTTAAGCCAGGGGCTGGCGGCGAATTGCAGCTCACAGACGCTATTCAGACATTATTAAAAGCCGAGCAGGTGCTTGCCTATGAGTATGAGGGCATTCGTTATGACTGTGGTAGTAAGTTGGGACTGTTAAAAGCTAACATTGAATTGGGTATAGAGCATCATGAAATCGGTGATGAACTTCGTGAATATTTGCGGACCGAACTGCCCGAGAAATTATGAAATCTGCCCTTGCGCTCAGCCTGCTAAAAATAATCTCGCTTTTACCTCTGGGTTTGGCGAGATTTTTTGGTTACATCATGGGCGTATTGATGACGATCTTTGCGACGGTTGCTTATAAGACCACCCAGCAAAATCTAGGCCATTGTTTTCCTGACAACCCACCTAAAGCTAATAGAGCGCTAGCCAAAGCTAGGATGAAGCATCTTGGGCAAGCCTTTTTTGAAACTCCGGGCCTATGGCGAAGACCTTCGAGCTGGTTGCAATCAAAAATTGTCGCGGTTGAGGGAGAGTCGTACCTTAAAGATGCCATTGCCAATGATCGCGGTACTATTTTATTAATACCTCATCAGGGAAACTGGGAGGTAATTGGGCTCTGGGTGGCAAAGCAGGCAGCTATGACCTCTCTGTATCAGCCGCCAAAAAATCGTCTGCTGGGAAATTGGATTAAAAAATCTCGCGAGCAAACGGGAGCCAATCTAGTGCCAACCAATGTCCGCGGGGTAGCGGCTCTACTTAAAGCCCTCAACCGAGGCGAGACTGTGGCGATTCTTCCCGATCAGCAACCACCAAAGGCTAGCGGTGATTTTGCACCCTTATTTGGCAAGCCGGCATTGACCATGACATTGGCTTATAACCTGCTTAACCGATCTAATAGTCAGGCCCTATTTTGCACCGCACTGCGTGAAAAAGGCGGTTGGAGATTACATTTTGTTCCGGCTGACCAGGCTATCTACAGTGAGGATCAGGCGATTAGCCTCAAGGCCATGAATCAGGGCGTTGAATCTATTGCCGCTCTGGCTATGGACCAGTATCAGTGGGAATATAAGCGCTATCGCACACAGCCTGAGGGCTGCTCATCTATTTATTCGTCTGGAAGCTAAGCTTTGACACTGTCGTCAATTATGCCTGTTAATCATGCTGAAATATCTTGGTATAACATGCTATCTCAAACAGATTACCGCGTGCCTAGGCTATGGCGGGACTGGTTGTTTGACGCAGGATCCTTAACTCAGCGGTTACTGGATGCCAGTGATGGCGAGCTGTCGGTGCATGTAATTAAGCAGCAATTTCAAGTGCCATCATTATCAGAGCGGCATGTCTTGGGGCTAGCGGATAGGCAGCAGGCATTGATTCGTGAAGTGTTATTATGTGGTGCTGGCCAACCATGGGTTTTTGCACGCAGTATAATTCCCCTAACGACAGTCTCAGGGCGATTGCGTAAGCTCAGACAGTTGGATAATCAACCTCTGGGTGCGCTGTTGTTTAAAGACCCTTCAATGACCCGTGAGGCGGTTGAAGTTGCCTGTGTTAACGATAACAACAACCAACTACCTTGCCGATCTCTAGATGATGAAAGCCCTATTTGGGGAAGACGCTCCGTCTTTAGGCTAGATAAAAAGCCCTTATTGGTTGCTGAATTTTTTCTGCCGTCATTTAACCCAGAGAGTCGATAATGGATAAGATTTTGATAACCCATGAAACCTGCTAAACAGTTACAACAGAATCCCTGGATTCGCCTAATGCGTTTTGACAAACCCATTGGTATATACCTGTTACTATGGCCAACTTACTGGGGGCTGTGGTTTGCTTCAAATGGCCAGCCTAGTTTGAAGAATTTGATCATATTCACTTTGGGCGTGGTTGTGATGAGAGCTGCGGGCTGTGTGATTAATGACTATGCGGATCGTCATGTGGATGGCAAGGTAGAGCGTACCCGTCATAGACCGATTCCTGCAGGCGAGATAGCGCCACAGCATGCACTGCTAGTATTTTTTGTGTTATTGATAATTGCACTGGGCCTAGTGGTTGCGACAAATATTCTAACTGTCCAGTTAGCGATTGTGGGTACATTGCTAGCCGCTTGCTACCCATTTTTAAAGCGTATAACGCACCTGCCTCAGCTGGGCTTGGGTGTGGCTTGGGCCTGGGCAATACCTATGGCATTTGCGGCAGAGCAGCAGGCACTGCCAGAGGTTCTTTGGTTAATTGTTGTGGCGATTATTTGTTGGACGGTTGCCTTTGATACCTATTACGCAATGGTTGATCGAGATGATGACTTAAAAACAGGCATTAAATCTACCGCCATCTTATTTGGTCAATATGACTTAGTGATTGTGGCAAGCTTGCAGTTCATGATGCTGTTATTTTTGGTAATAGCAGGGCATTATTTTGATCGCGGCTGGATTTACATGGCGGGTTTGGTTATGGCGGCAGGCTATTTTATTCACCAGCATCTTCAAGCCAGAGAGCGCAACAAAGAAAATTGCTTTAGGGCATTCCTTAATAATCATCGCGTAGGGATGGTTATTTTTATTGCCTTAGCTCTGGATTATCGCCTCTAATTATACTTCTGCGCGACAGAATACCCATTTATTGCCTTCACTCATGGCTGAGTTATAGCTGTAACCATCTACATTGAACTCTTTTAGCTGCTCAGCCACAGTAATCTTATTTTTAATAATAAAGGCACTCATTAGGCCCCGCGCACGTTTGGCATAAAAGCTAATAATTTTATATTTATCATTTTTTTGATCCATAAATACTGGGGTGATAATTTCAGCGTTAAGGTTTTTTGGCTGCACCGATTTAAAGTACTCATTGGAAGCAAGATTGATCAAAGTTGAGTTGGACTGTGCCGATAACAGCTTATTTAGTTCATCGGTGATAATACTCCCCCAGAATTGGTAAAGATTAGTACCACGTTGGTTGGCAAACTGGGTTCCCATCTCTAATCTATAGGGCTGCATGAGATCTAGCGGCCGCAATAAGCCATAGAGCCCGGACAGAATGCGCAAATTATCCTGAGCAAAATTCAGCTCATCTGTGGACATGTTGTCTGCGTCTAGCCCCTGATAAACATCGCCCTTGAAAGCGAGCACTGCCTGCTTGGCATTGTCGGGTGAAAAGGGCGTTTGCCATTCTTGGAAGCGTTCGAAGTTTAGCGCGCCCAGCTTGTCACTTAGGCTCATTAGCGAGCAAATATCCTCAGGTGACAATAGTCGTAACTCATTTAAAAGCTGCTCAGAATGCTCTAAGAGTAGCGGCTGGCTATACTCTTGAGATGTTGCAGATTGGCTATAATCTAATTTTTTAGCGGGTGAGATAACGGTCAGCATCATAATGGCTTCGGCCCTATAACTGGTTGCACAAATTTCTTTTTCTTATTCTACTGTAAAATTGTCTGTTTGGTCTTGTTTCATAAAATATTCAGGTAGAATAGCCCCATGAAATTTTTAGACAATATGTTGCAAGCGATTAATTGTTTTACCTGTGGGGTAGGGCGAGTTATTGCTTGGCTGTGTCTACTGCTGGTGGGTTTGACCGTTTTAGTAGTGCTTTTAAGATATTTCTTTGGCATGGGCTCTATCGCTGTTCAGGAGTCTGTTACCTACGTGCATTCGATTATTTTTATGTTGGGATTAGCCGTCGCCTTACAGCGTGGCGGGCATGTGCGCGTGGATATTTTTTACCGAAACTTTTCAGCACAGCGCAAGGCATGGGTTAATTTGCTGGGGGGCATATTTTTCTTATTGCCATTTTGTGGCCTCATACTTTTTAGTAGCTGGGACTATGTTTTAGCGAGCTGGGCGATTAAGGAAACATCGGCTGAAAGTGGCGGTATTGCTGCGGTTTACTTACTTAAGTCACTGATGATTTTGATGCCCATCACGCTGGCATTACAGGGCCTGTCGCAGATTCTAAGTAGTCTGTTATGCATTAAAGGCATTACCCCTAAGGCGGCGTTTACTCCTGAGGGAGATGCCTAATGGCGGAATGGATTCCCTTTGTGATGTTTTTAACCGTTTGCTTGGTTTTAATGGCTGGCTATCCCGTGGCTTTCTCACTGGCGGGTACGGCATTAATTTTTGCTTTTTTTGGCATGCTGACGGGGCACTTTGATCCGGCATTTTTACAGGCACTACCCAACCGTCTGTATGGCATTATGCAAAATGGCACCCTGATAGCTGTGCCCCTATTTGTACTGATGGGGATTATGCTAGAAAAATCCCGTTTAGCAGAAGACCTGCTCAGCAGTATGGCGGATTTATTTGGCAGATTTCGCAGTGGCTTGGGTGTTTCAGTGGTGCTTGTGGGTGCGCTATTAGCGGCGAGTACCGGTATTGTGGGCGCCACTGTGGTGACCATGGGCTTGATGTCACTACCGACCATGCTCAAAAGAGGTTATTCCTCCTCACAGGCGACGGGTATCATTGCCGCTACCGGCACTTTGGGTCAGATTATCCCGCCATCAATTGCCTTAGTATTGCTGGGCGATACGCTGTCGAGTGCCTATCAGCAGGCGCAGCTCAACATGGGGATCTTCACCCCTAAAACAGTCTCTATTGGCGACCTTTTTGTGGGGGCGATTGTCCCAGGGCTGATATTGGTGCTGTTTTATATTAGCTATGTGATTGTTTTTGCGCGCCCAGTGTCTAATGTTCAGGAGACGCAAGAAGGCTCAGCACCAGCGGTTAAGATCTCGGCGTTGCTCGCCAATTTACTACCGCCTGTTGTTTTAATAATTGCTGTATTGGGTTCTATTCTCGCGGGGGCGGCAACGCCTTCAGAAGCTGCCGGAGTAGGTGCATTTGGCGCCCTGTTATTAGCGGCGTTAAAAGGCCGACTAAACATGACAAGGTTGCGCGAGGTAACCCAGGGAACCGCCGAAGTAACCTCAATGGTTTTTTTGATACTTATTGGCGCAGCTGTTTTCTCATTGGTATTTCGCGGCTTTGGTGGCGAAGAAATTGTCGAACAGTTTTTTGCCAATTTGCCTGGAGGCCTTTTCACAGCAACCCTATTGGTGATGCTAGTTATTTTCTTGCTCGGGTTTATTCTAGATTTTATCGAAATAACCTTTGTGGTTGTGCCTATTGTGGGCCCTGTATTATTGGCGATGGGCTTAGATCCAGTATGGCTTGGGGTGATGATAGCGATTAACCTACAAACCTCTTTTTTAACCCCACCATTTGGTTTTGCGCTATTTTATTTGCGGGGTGTCGCGCCCGCGACGGTTGAGACTTCAGCAATGTATCGCGGAGTGATTCCGTTTATTATTATGCAGTTAATACTCATGATAATGCTGGCTATTTGGCCCCAGCTCGCCACATGGCTGCCAGATTTGGTTTACGGCCACTAAACAATCCTGCTTTAAAAAATCAGTGCCTCAAAAATTTGCTTTCTTAGGCTAGGCTCTTCGTTGGCCATATGGTGGTAGGCATTTTCGATAATTTGTAATTGCATCTGCGGCAGTTTTTTTTCAAAAACCTCAAGGTTATATTTCCAGTCTAGGGTTTGGTCTGAGGTGCCCTGAATAATATTAACGGGGTAATCACTACCAATACAGGTTTCAAATTCTTTAGCCCATTTTTCAGCAGCGCCAAACCAAGGCATTGGCATCACCTTAGGTTGAAGAAAATCTTTTTCACGAAGAAACGCTAAAAAATCGGCGTCATGAGAGCTTTCGCCAAAACGTCTTTTCAGGGCTTTGCGAAAGGGTGCCACAATCGGCAAAAGGTGACGATTGAGCCACCATCCCTTTGGATGAAGCAGGGGTGCTAAAAGGTTTAAAGAGGCAAAGGGGTAGGGTGCATTTTTGTCAGCGTCTAATAAATGCTTGAGTAAAATAGCGCCTCCAGTGCTTTGGCCTAGGCTATGTAAAGGACCGGTAAATCGCTGCTGGCAGACTGTTATTATCTGGTCCAGCACAAAGGTGTATTCCGAAAAATCATTGATAGAGGCCCTTTCGCCATCAGATAGCCCAAGACCCGGTAAGTCAAAACAGACTACCGTGAAATCTTGGTCTAATAGGTGGTTAATTAAAGGGCCAAATAAGCCTAGGTGATCTAAGTAGCCGTGGACAATAACGGCGGTGCCTTTCGGAACAGAGGGTTCCCATGCGGCGGCAAAAATAGCCTGTTGCTTAACCTGAAGTGTCCCCAGATAAAAGGTTAGCTCGGACGCTTTACCCGGCAGGTGGTAATGGCTTGTGTACGAGGACAATAGAGGGCTTAGCGTCTGGTAATCGACGACATCAAATACCGGCAGTGTTTTTTTAAGTTCGACAATTGAGTCCGAGTTAAACTCGAGCATGCCGCACCCCTTATAAGCTTATTAGTTTAATTTTTTATAGCGCTATACTTATAATCGCACAGCCACGACTAAATTCAAGGAATGAATTACGTCATAACAAAATAGGGCGAATTTAACCTGTTGAGTGCAGGCTAGTCAGTTGATAGAGAAATATCGTACACACCCGCTTCTCTTGCCTGATCAGAAATAATTACAAAGACTTCTGTTTTAGCTTTGGGGTGGGAACTAATTACAACTTTAGCCTCGGGTTTTGCAGCGTGTAAGCGCTCAACATTGGCTCTTACAGAGCGAATATCAATTCTTCGGCCTTCTAGCATAATTTCATTGCTTTCAGAAACTCGAAAAACAATATTAGTATTGGCAGAGTCGGGCGGCGGTTGATCAGAGGTGGGTGGGCGGTCTACATTAAGACCAGTTTCATTAACGAAAGATGCAGTTACAATAAAGAAAATAAGCATGATAAACACCACATCCAACATGGGTGTTAAATCAATTTGGGAATCGTCTTCCCCTTTGCGTCTTTTACCTAAAGCCATTTTAAAAAAGCCTCTATCTATGCATCTTATGAACCAGTTGGATTCTACTGTAATTTAAAAAAATTACTAGTGATTCCTTTCTGCTAGCTATGATTCATCTATGTTATTCTAGATTTATTACCACAGTATTTAATTATTTGCCGATTAAGCCTATGCCTGAGCTTCCTGAAGTTGAAACCACCCTCCGCGGGATAGCGCCCTTTGTAGAGGGCCAGAATATTACTGCATTAACCGTCAGACAGCCAAGCTTACGTTGGCCTGTCACTGACAATATACAGGCCATAGCCCGCGGACAAAAAATTGAGCAGTTATCGCGCCGAGCCAAATATATTATCTTACAGCTAGAAAGCGGTTCCATGCTGATACATCTGGGCATGAGTGGCAGTTTGCGTATTTCTAACCCCAGTGAAACTTGGCGAAAGCATGATCATATTGAGATGCAGCTCAGCAATGGTCGCGCGCTACGCTATCACGATCCGCGACGTTTTGGTTGCTGGCTGTGGTCGGCAGAAGACCACCATCAGTTAAAAAAATTAGGGCCTGAACCGCTCTCCAATAATTTTGATGGCGATGGTTTATTTCAAGCATCACGCAATCGAAAGCTTGCAGTAAAACCGTTTATTATGACCAACGCAGTGGTGGTTGGCGTGGGAAATATCTATGCCACAGAGGCGCTTTTTCGCAGTGGTATCAGGCCTAACCGTGCAGCTAACAAAATCTCTAAACAGCGCTATCAAATACTTTCCGGCAATATAAAGGAGATTTTGGCAGAAGCGATTAAGCAGGGAGGAACCACCTTGCGTGACTTTGTTAATAGTGACGGCCAACCAGGCTATTTTCAGCAGTCCTTGGATGTCTATGGGCGAGGAGGAGAGCCTTGCAAAAAATGTGGGACAACGCTTAAGGAATTAAAGCTTGGCCAGCGCAGCTCGGTGTATTGCCCAAGCTGCCAAACCTAACTTATTGTAGTCGTGCCGCCAAGGCCTTAGCTACATTGGAAGGTACGAATTGTGAAACATCGCCTTTGAGCGAAGAGATCTCCCTCACTAGAGAAGAAGAAATATAGGAAAATTTTTCTGAGGGAGTCAGAAAAATGCTTTCAATATCGGGCGATAGCGCACGATTCATATTGGCTAGCTGAAATTCATATTCAAAATCAGAAACCGCACGTAGACCACGCATAATCGCATCGGCATTACAGTCGGAGACGAAATTTACCAATAGGCAATCAAAACCGTGAATTTCAACATTTGGCACATGTTGTAAGCACTCGGAGGCGAGTTCAATGCGCTCTTCAATTGTAAAAAGTGGGCTTTTACGCTGGCTACTAGCAATGCCAATCACCACTTTGTCGAATAGTCTCGATGCGCGCTCTACAAGATCAATGTGACCATTGGTTACGGGATCGAATGTGCCTGGATAAACGATAGTTTTCATATGGTTGCAATTTTGCCCAACAGGTTATGGATCGGCATATTACTTAAATTACGCCGTTTGCTCAACGTATTCAAATAAACAGTAGCGAACATTGCCAGCGATTTTGTCCTTAATTAGTCGCCAACTCAGGGGTAAGTCTTGAGCTTCGGTTGCCGGAAATTCACAGTATATCTGGGCTTTAGAGGCCAACCAGTTACCAGAAATAAGCAACCTGCTGGCCTGTTTGTGAAGCTTCATGTCAAAGGGTGGATCAAGAAAAATAATATCGTATGGTTTGGCTGTATTTCCACGCTCAAGCAATTTTTGGCAATCACCAGAGACAATATCAAGATTATTTGCCGTAAGCTGTGCTTGATTATGTCTCAGTTCAGAAATAGCTTGAGAATTCGCTTCAATAGCAACGCAACAATCCGCTCCCCGTGAAAGTGCTTCAAAACAGAGAGCGCCAGAACCTGCAAAAAGGTCTAGGCATCGAGCGCCCTCAATACTGGGCGCAAGCCAGTTAAAGAGCGTTTCGCGGATGCGACTGCCAGTTGGGCGCAAGCCATCCACAGACACAAAGCGAAGATTTCGGCTACGCCATTTGCCGCCGATAATGCGCACTGAACCCGATGATTGTTGAGATCCTTTTTTTGCCAATGAAATTCTTCTCCGATTAAAAATTTAAACCCATTTTTATGGGATGCCCTCAAAGGATAGGATACACTAGAAACAAGTAACCCTGTAAACCAACCTTAGGTGTATTCGGAGTCTTTTGACCCTATGCAACAGTCAGATAAAAAATCTTTTTTTGATCGCTTCAAGCGCAACCAATCTTCGGCTGAGATTCAGACGACTGAAGAAACCATAAAGCAGACCGCTCCTGAAAGCACTGAAAAGGCTGCTACGCCAAGTTTTATGGATCGCATGCGTAAGGCATTGACGCGAACTGGCAGTGGCTTTACTAGCCTGTTCTTGGGCGCAAAAAAAATTGATGCAGATATTCTAGAAGAACTCGAAACATTATTGTTAGTCGCGGATGTAGGTGTTGAGGTAACAGGATCCATTATTAAAGAACTAACCGATCGGGTTAGCAGAAACCAGCTTCAAGATGGTGCTGCGTTGCATATCGCGCTAAAAGATCTGCTATTAGCCAAGCTAGCCCCTTGCGAAGTTCCTTTAAGTACAGAATTGGCCGTTGGGCCTCATATAACTCTGGTGGTAGGCGTTAATGGCGTGGGTAAAACAACCACCATCGGCAAAATAGCGAGCTATCTTAAACAGCAGGGCAAGTCAGTTATTTTGGCGGCTGGGGACACCTTTAGAGCGGCCGCCGTCGAGCAATTACAAGCCTGGGGTGAGCGCAATCAGGTACCGGTTGTGGCACAGCATACAGGCGCAGACAGTGCCTCTGTAATTTTTGATGCCATACAGGCTGCATCGTCACGAAACATAGATACTGTAATCGCTGACACCGCAGGAAGGCTTCATAATAAAAGTAATTTAATGGAAGAGTTAGAAAAGGTTAAACGTGTTGCTGGCAAGCTTGATAGTAACGCCCCTCATGAAGTTTTGTTGGTGCTTGATGCGGCAACGGGTCAAAACGCCGTGGTGCAAATGGCACAGTTCCATCAAACCGTTGGCGTGACTGGAATCGCCTTAACTAAGCTAGATGGCACCGCTAAGGGCGGAGTCATTTTTGCGCTAGCCGAACAATTTAATGTGCCCATCCGCTTTATTGGGGTGGGTGAGGGTCAAAATGACTTACAACCTTTTGTCGCCAGCGAATTTATTGATGCCTTATTGGGCGTTGCGCAGGGTGATTAAGCTATGATTCATTTCGATAATGTTAGCAAGCGCTTCCCCGGAGGATATGAGGCCCTGAGTGGGGTCAATTTGCATCTTGACGCAGGTGAGCTAGCATTTTTAACCGGTCATTCTGGTGCCGGTAAAAGTACATTATTGAAGCTGTTAATGTTGCTCGAGCGCCCTACATCAGGTGCGTTGCTTATTAATGGAAAAAATGTAAGTCGTTTATCCAATTATCGTATCCCCAGTTACCGCAGACAGCTGGGTGTGGTGTTTCAAGATCACCAGTTACTCATGGACCGAACGGTCTTTGATAATGTGGCTTTGCCGCTTCAGGTGGCAGGCTATTCAAGAAAAGAAACCGGCCGTCGCGTTCGCGCAGCCCTCGATAGTGTTGGCTTGCTAAGCAAAGAAAAACAAAGCCCCTTAGCGCTATCAGGTGGTGAGCAACAGCGCGTGGGCATTGCCAGAGCGGTAGTCCATAAACCAAGAATATTATTGGCAGATGAGCCAACGGGTAATCTTGACCCCGAATTGTCAGCTGAAATTATGAATCTGTTTCAGCGCTTTCAAGATGTTGGCGTTACCGTATTAATTGCTACCCATGATATTGATTTGATTCATCGACTAAACCACAGAATTGTTCGTTTAGATCAAGGTTCAGTAGCAGAAGGTGGAGGTGCCTATGCCCCAGCCCTCTAGTCAAACAGCTCGCAGAGGAGCAGTGGGGGCTAAGGTCGGCTTGCGTGCCAAAATAGGTGCGGTAATTGCTCATCATCGGCACACCTTTGAAGATAGTCTTATCAGGTTGCTGCGAGATCCTTTCCAGACGCTCATGACTACGTTGGTTGTGGCTATAGCGTTATCTTTGCCGGCCACGCTCTTGCTGGTCGTCGACAATGTCCGCCAGATTGAAAATAATTTTGACTCTTTTTCTCAGATAACGGTTTATGTCGACAATACCGCGAGCCAGCAGCAAGTCGCTGAAATACAGGAAAAAATACAGAGTTTCTCTGAAGTAACTAGTCTGGTTTATGTGGATCCTAAGCAGGCGCTTAACGAGTTTACCGAGGCCTCTGGATTTGGCTCAGCCCTTGAATACCTAGAAGACAATCCATTACCACCGGTGTTCATTATCGAGCCCGCTATCGATGTCTTATCTTTGCCGCAAAAAGCTCAGAAGCTCATAGCGAAGATGGTCAACATAGACTTAGTTGATGATGCGCAAATTGATATGCTATGGCTACAGCGCCTGAAAAGCCTCACAGAGCTTGGCAAAAAAGTAGTTTTGGCACTTGGCAGTGCCTTAGGTCTTGGTGTGCTTGTGATTATAGGCAACAGTATAAGGCTTGCGATTCATAGTCGTCGTGAAGAAATTATTGTGGTTAAGTTAGTCGGCGGAACGGACGCTTATGTCAGAAGACCTTTTCTCTATTTTGGCATGCTGCAGGGGCTTTTTGGTGCTTTACTGGCCGGGATTATGCTGATTATTGGATTCTGGTGGCTAGGCGGGTCGGTTGAAAATATCAGTCAACTTTATGGCAGTCATTTTGTGCTCAGAGGGCCGGGGTTCCAAGGTTTTTTTGCGCTTCTTGGCACGGGCTTTTTGCTGGGTCTTGCGGGGGCTTGGTTGGCAGTGAGCAAACATCTTAATCATATCAAACCAAGATAGCGTAGTTTGCGTAAATCCTGATATAAATCCAAATAGCACTTGAATTTCTGCTAATAGGCACTATTTTAAAATAATGCTATAATTGGCAGCTGACACAAGAGAATCTTATGACTAAATCGCTTCAAACAATGGATTGGATGAGTCCTGGCGCTAACCTGAATGCTTATATTCAGGGCACCGCCTCTGTGCCTATCCTTTCCCTCGATGAAGAGCGCGCCCTAGGTGAGGCCCTGTATTATCAGGACGATCTTGAGGCGGCACGACGTTTAGTTATGGCTCACCTTCGCTTTGTTGTCCACATTGCACGTTCTTACAATGGCTATGGTCTTCCTCTGGGGGATTTAATCCAAGAGGGCAATGTAGGTCTGATGAAGGCAGTTAAACGCTTTAATCCCGAGAAAGGTGCGCGTCTGGTTTCTTTTGCAGTTCACTGGATTAAGGCGGAGATACATGAATTTATTCTTCGTAACTGGCGAATTGTTAAAATCGCTACCACCAAGTCTCAGCGAAAATTATTCTTCAACTTGCGCGGTGCTAAAAAGCAGCTTCAATGGCTTTCTAGCGATGAAGCCAAAGCGGTAGCCGATGATTTGGGCGTTGAAGTAAAAGATGTGATGGAAATGGAAATGCGCCTTTCGGCACATGATGCCTGTTTTGATGCACCTGATGACGATGATGACGAAAAAACAGCCTATGCACCGGCACTTTATCTCGAAGACAAAAGCGCTGATCCAGCAACCTGTGTTGAAAATGATGACTATGAAGCTGATAACAATGCGCGACTTAGTCAGGCAGTCAGTGTTTTAGACCAGCGCAGCCAAGAAATACTTCAGCGACGCTGGTTAGATGATAAGAAGGCGACTCTTCATCAGCTCGCGGACGAGTATGGTGTGTCGGCGGAAAGAATTAGACAGCTAGAAAAGAACGCTATGCTCAAAGTGCGTGCAGCGATGGAAGCCTAGTAGAACAGAGAGAAGAACCAAACCGCGCCGATCAGCTTCAGTGCGGTTTTTTTATGCCTATGAATAAACCTTTTTGGATAAAAATTGTAGCCATTAACGGGCTGTTAGCCGTGCTTTTAGGGGCATTTGCTGCACACGTTTTAGAGGCTAGCCTCTCACCTGAGCGAATAGCGGTTTTTCATACCGCAGTAAAGTATCAGATGTTTCACACCCTGGCATTATTAGGCTTGATTTGCATAGATAATCAAGCGGGGTCACCGCGCTACAGAACCTATGCTGCGATCTTTTTCTTACTGGGCATAGGTTTATTTTCAGGCTCGCTCTATCTTTTAGTGGCTACCGGCATCACCAAGCTAGCTTTAGTCACACCGATTGGTGGTCTCGCATTTTTAGTGGGATGGGTTTTGTTATTAATTTCAGCGCGGGAAAAAAATAATGGAAATTAAACCAGAGTTTCGCGATAAAACTATTCGCAGCTTCGTGGTAAGGGCGGGTCGCATGACAAAGGCGCAGCGCAGTGCCTTTGAGCAGGGCTGGGAATGCTATGGTTTACGCCTTGCCGATGGCATGGTTGATCTAGAGGCTCTGTTTGGGCGCAATAATAAAAAGGTGGTCGAAATTGGTTTTGGTATGGGCGGTTCATTGCTAGAAATGGCCGAGCAACAGACCGATACTGATTTTGTAGGGATAGAGGTCCATCCCCCCGGTGTTGGCAGTCTGATTAATGCCGCACAGGAAAAACAAATAAAAAATCTAAAAGTTTATCTGGCGGATGCTACGGACGTTTTAAGTGAGTGTTTTGCAGATAACAGTATTGACAGAATTCAGCTATATTTTCCTGATCCTTGGCATAAGAAAAAGCATAATAAGCGCCGTATAGTTCAGCCAAAATTTTTACAGCTTATGCGGACTAAGCTTGCCCCCGGCGGTTTGTTACACATGGCAACCGATTGGGAGCCCTATGCAGAGCAGATGCTCGAGCTAATCCAAGAGGCTGAAGGATTTAAAAATAGGGCAAAGGACTTTGTGCCAAGGCCTGAATTTAGGCCCCTGACAAAATTTGAAAAGCGTGGCGAAAGATTGGGCCACGGCGTATGGGATTTAATGGCGGAAAAAATCTAACAAGAGGTTTTTAAACTTTTTTAACAGGCAATCGAACTATTTATTATTTGTTTAGTCATAAAAATAGCCTAAACTTAGTACAAAGAAAATAATCTACATTAATTACTGGGAACGACGATGATGAAAAAAATTAGCCTAATTGCACTTTTTTCGCTGGCCTTAACTGCCTGCGGTCATGATAAGGCAGCTGAGCCAGAAGCTGTGGCTTTAGAGACGCAAGATCAAAAGGTGAGCTACCTTATGGGCATTGAAAATGGGAAAGGTATTACCTCTACGGGCGTAGACCTAGACCAAGCAGCTTACCATCAGGGTTTTGCTGACGGTGCTGCAAAAAATGAATCAAAATTAAGCGAAGAAGAAACCGCCAATGTGATCGGCGAGTTTCAAAAGCAAATGATGGCTAAGCGCCAAGAAATGCAAAAAGTTGAACAGGAGGCAAAAGATTTGGAATCAGATGCAAATCTTAAAGAGGGCGCTGCTTTTCTAGAAGCCAACGGCGCTAAAGAAGGCGTAGTAACCACTGAATCTGGCTTACAGTATAAAGTGCTGACAAAGGGCACGGGTCCAAAGCCGACTAAAGAAAGTACAGTTGAAGTTCATTACGCAGGTAAGCTTTTGGATGGAACGGAATTTGATAGCTCTATTAAGCGTGGCGTACCGGTTAAGTTTGGCGTTACCCAAGTAATTCCTGGTTGGACAGAAGCCTTACAGCTAATGTCAGAGGGCTCGAAGTGGGAGCTTTATATCCCTGCTGATCTTGGTTATGGTGCTGGCGGTCAGGGTCCTATTGGTCCTAACTCTGTACTGATTTTTGACGTGGAATTATTAAAAGCCGATGTTAATAAAGCAGATGCTAGCTAGTTAATCATCGCTAGATCTGTGAATAAAAAAGCCCCTAGTAGGGGCTTTTTTATTGCCCTAATTAATTAGCAGGCTTTTTGATGAGCACCTGTTGATAGTGGGCGCTATGTAAAATATTGACCATTCGGTCTTCAATCTCAAACCGCTGAGCGAGGGTTTCACCTAAAGCGGACAAATCAGTCGCTAAGGTGGAGAGATCATCGGTGGCTAAATATTTATCATTAAAATCTAAGATTAGATCGGTTAGCGAGTAAATTGCCGGCAATAGTTTTTTGCCCGAGGCTAATGCTTCTGCATCATTAAAAAGGTGACCCTCGTCGATGAGCTGCTCGAAAATCTCAAAATGACCCTCGGAGATATAGTCGACCAACTGCTGACAAAAAGTCTGTAACTGTTTGCCCTGAGCATAATCATTATCTTTGAAGTCTTTGAAATTACTGAGGTGATAAAAGGTAATAAGAAGTTCTCGACGGGCTTCAAGCCAGTGCTTAATGCGCTCATGGGCCCACGGCCAAAATTCATTTGGCTTTATATTTTTGTCTTCCATAAGTTAATCCACAATCCATTTTTGAATTTACAGCTTACTCTTATTATAGGAATAAAGGAAAATCTTTATTCAAATACCAATATTTCCCTTTAATAATGAGAGCAATGAAGCGCTTTAGACTTTGCGAAAAAACTGATAAATGCCAGCCACAATATAGCCAATAAAAGCCAATAAAACCCAGCCCGGCATACTTAGACCCAAAAGCTGCCACTGAACTTCTGCGCAGTTTCCATCGCCTCGCAGGAGGTGTGAAATGGCTTCTGAAAGTGAAAAAACATCAAATAGGTAGTCAACAGGAATACCACATGCCGGAACCTTATCTTCTGGAAGGCTTTGAAGCCAAAGCTGTTTCCCTGAAAAATAGCTACCAACAAGCGCAAGACTAGTAGATAGACCGGCATAGAGTTTTTGCCCGCTTTGCGCGGGGTTATGTAAAGCCGCCAGAGCACAGACAGCCGCGATAGATATAATAAAAACGCGCTGGGTTATGCAAAGATAGCAAGGCTCTAGCCCCAGATGATTCTGGAAATACAGGACAGCTACCAGAATGAGTAGGATTCCGACGAATGCTTGAAGACAATTTATGGTCCTGTAACCTGGCAGATTCATACCGACTCCTGAACTGTTGATTTTGACATTGCCCAATAATCCGCCAAATAGCGGTCAAAAGACTGAGTATCGTTATTCTCTATTTGCGCCTGTTTATTATGCGACGCTTTTGCTAACTCACTATAGGTTTTCTCAAGCTCAGCTTCAATATTTCCCTGAGTAAATTGGTCGCGTTGTTCTTTGGCTTTTCTCATGGCCATACGAAAATAGGTTTCAGTATTTTCTGCCATTTCCGCTAGCATTTGGGCTGAGGGCGTTGCCTCTGCCTCTGAAATTTTTACCTGCATTTCTGCCAAAGCTTGCGAATAGTGGTTTTTACTTTGATTGGCAAGGTCTAACTGCTGTGCAATAGGGGCCATTTTTTCTAGTAATTCTTTACCCCAGTGGCGAAGCGATCGTTCGCTTTGGTTTTGCCATAGTTTTAATTCAGGGTCACGTCCGCTGTAGACTGTGCGCAGCATATTTTCCGACAGGCGTTGCGAGTCTTGATCGCTGATATCTGGACTATCGCTAAATAAGCAGAAGAGTAAAAAGGTATCTAAAAACTGTATGGTTTGAGCATCAATCCCGCAGGGTATTAGTGGGTTTACATCAAGACAGCGCACTTCAATATATTCAACCCCATGCCGTTCAAGCGCCTGAAGAGGCGTTTCGTTTTCGGCCGCTGTGCGCTTTGGGCGTATAGGGCTATAAAATTCATTTTCAATTTGTAAAACATGGGTATTGAGCTGATTATAGTCACCCTGTTCATTTTTCAAACCAATATCAGCATAGCTTTGGTAGGGCTCTGCTAGTGCGGCACGCAGTGTGCCTATGTATTGCTCAAGGCTATTATAGGAAACATCTAAGTTACTTTGCGCCTGACTTTGATAGCCCAGATCGCCCATGCGGAGTGAGGTTGCGTTGGGCTCATAAAGACTATGGCTGTCTGTGCCTACCGGGCTTAAATGATGGTCTCTGCTTGCAACAAAACTTCTGCAAACAGCCGGTGCGGCGCCCAACAAATACAGTAGCAACCAGGCATAGCGTCTAAAATTTCTAATCAGTTTGAAATAGCCTTCCGATTTAAAGTCTTGTAACGACAGATGACTATTTTGTTTTTCTTTAAGTGCTTCCCAGAGCTCATCGGGAAGCGAAAAGTTGTAGTGAATGCCGGCAATAGTCTGCATTGCACGACCATATCTATGGCCCAGACCTTTGCGGTATATCTCTTTCATTTGACCTATATTGGAGCTGCCATATTGGGCAATAGGGATCTGGTCATCAGCGCCAAGCTGGCAGGGCATACTACTGACCCAAAGAAGTTCATCCTCTATCTGGCGATAGGTAAAGCGATGCAATTCCTCAAGTTCTTTTAGAACAGCATCAATAGAGCAGCTGGGTGCAGTAATGAACTCAAGCAGTGCCTCTGAATAATCCGTGGTAATTGAGGGATGCGTCAATGCTGACCCCAAGCTCTTCGGGTGCGGTGTAGAGGCGATATGCCCGCTAGGAGTGACGCGAAGACTTTCCTTTTCTATACCCCGAACAATTCCCTTTAAAAGATGTGAGACTTGAGGGTTGGCTAAGAGCGCTAAATGATTAGATAAGGACAAAGTTGGCCTCTCAGTTAGGCTGCAGAAGACGATGGGGCAATAGGCGAAAGTTTGCCACCATGATCGCTGTCACAGGCAATGACCTGAGCTCTAAGGTTAATATCTTTGGCATTCAGTTCAACTAGCTTGTTGAGCGCTTGATCCTGATGTTCACAGAAAAAAACAGCCGATGCTTTGAGCTCATCAATCCAATCTAAATCTTTGCCAAAATAACGCCCATCGGCATTCTGTAAAACAAATTTAATCATAGGGTATAGTCGTGATCGAAGCTCAGTGGTGAAGAGACTAGTTTAACCCATACCTCGCTGCTATAAAAAGAAAATTATAGGGCTTACCGGTCATAGTTTTTTTGTCAGAGTAGGCTTTTTCTCCAGCGGTGAAAGCTAGTTAAGAACAGGGGTTCTAAGTAAAAAATAATTCCCATATAGGCTAGATTTGTTAGCGCTAGCAATAAAAAGAATTGAGGTATGGTCCAACCTAGCTGGCTCAAAAAAAACATACCCATCAAACTGCCAGATACCATAAATAGGGCATTAAAAATATTATTAACTGAAAGTACTCTAGCACGGGTTTTACCTTCAGTGTTCTGCTGGATCATAGCGTAAATAGGTACAATAAAGAGACCGCCAAAAAGCCCTATAAAGAGTAAATCAAAAGCAATGCGAAGCCCTTCTGTCATGGTTAAAAATGCCGCCGGTGAAATCATACCGCCTTGGCTGCTGATAGCGGAAAATACGTTGGATGAAAAATACAGATCAATGGCAAACAGGCTAAGTCCGGCAGCGCCTACGGGGACTAAACCAGGCTCAACCTTGCCATTGGATAGACGAGTACAGCAGAGTGAGCCAATGGCAACGCCAACAATAAATGCAGCCAATAAAATAGAGATAAGCTTAGGATCGCCGGCTAATACGGTGACCGCAAAATTAGGTACCTGAGTTAAAAAACAGGCGCCATAAAGCCAAAACCAGGAGTTCGAAAAAATGCATAACAGAACAGTTTTGTTTTGTTTCGCCAGTCCAAAGTTATAGATTGTTTCCCGCAGCGGGTTAAAAGCGTTAGTGCTATCGGCCGATTGTTTTTCTGGGGGTGCGCTGGGTATTTGGCAGCTACTCAGCCAGCCAATAATGGCTACTAAAATAACCAATGATCCAAGTAGTAAAGGCCCCTGAGTTTCGGTCACTAGCCAACCACCAATGAGGGTGCCTAGCAGAATAGATACAAAGGTGCCCATGCCAACTTGGGCGTTGGCGGCCATGAGTTCGTTACTCTTCATGTGTTGGGGAATAATCGCATATTTGATGGGGCCAAAAAAAGCCGATTGAACACCAAGCAGAAAAAGTACTCCTAACATTAGGGTCAAATTACCCTGCCACAGTGAGAAGAAGCCAATTAACATTAAAATGATTTCTGCAAATTTAATGCGTCTAATTAAGTAGGCCTTATCAAAGCGGTCAGCGAGATGGCCGGCAATAGTTGAAAATAAAAAGAAGGGTAGAATAAATAGCCCAGCAGCTAAATTGGTTATAACGTTTGTATTGTATTGCGAAGTGGTGAGTACTGAACTGACCACCATGACTAAAAGCGCATTTTTAAAGAGGTTATCGTTAAATGCGCCAAGAAATTGAGTGATAAAAAAAGGCAGAAATCGGCGTTCGGCAAACAGGTAGAACTGACTTCGATGATTTTTCACTTTCAGCTCCCAAGGATATTATTGTTTTTAATAACTTAATCTTCCTGCGGGTAGTATGCAAGCGCTTATTTTTGATTGTTAGTGATACCTAGCTCGTCCCATAGATCATCAATACGCTGTTTGACTTCTGAGTCCATAACAATGGGTTGGCCCCATTCGCGATTAGTTTCGCCCGGTAACTTATTGGTTGCATCCAGTCCCATTTTTGAACCTAAACCAGACACTGGCGATGCAAAATCTAAATAATCAATGGGGGTGTTATCGATCATTACCGTATCTCGGGTGGGATCCATTCTTGTGGTGATGGCCCAGATAACATCTTCCCAGTTACGAATATCAATATCCTCATCGGTAACAATGATAAATTTGGTATACATAAATTGACGTAAAAATGACCAGACCCCCATCATCACCCGCTTGGCGTGCCCAGGAAATTGTTTTTTCATGCTCACAACGGCCATACGGTAGGAGCAGCCTTCTGCAGGCAAATAAAAGTCAGTAATTTCAGGAAACTGTTTTTGTAAAATGGGCACAAATACTTCATTTAGTGCAACGCCAAGTATCGCCGGCTCATCGGGTGGGCGGCCTGTGTAGGTGCTGTGGTAAATAGGGTCTTTACGGTGCGTGATGCGCTCGACAGTAAATACAGGAAAGCGCTCAACTTCGTTGTAGTAACCAGTATGATCCCCAAAGGGGCCTTCATCAGCTTCTTCGCCCGGTTGTAAGTAGCCTTCTAAGATTATTTCTGCAGTAGCCGGCACCTGAAGATCGCTGCCAATACATTTAACAACGGAGGTTTTTTCGCCGCGCAGTAGGCCTGCAAAGGCGTATTCAGAGAGGCTGTCTGGTACTGGGGTAACCGCGCCCAAGGTTGTAGCCGGGTCGGCACCCAGTGCGATGGCAACCGGATAGGGCTTGCCAGGATGTTTTTGCTGCCAATCACGATAATCTAGAGCGCCGCCACGATGGGCCAGCCAGCGCATAATGAGTTTGTTTTTAGCCAGTTTCTGCATGCGATAAATGCCAAGATTCTGACGTTCTTTATCGGGGCCTCGTGTAACGATCAAAGGCCATGTAATTAGAGGAGATACGTCGCCCGGCCAGCAGGTTTGAATAGGGATGCTATCTAAATTAACATCATCACCCTCAATAACCACTTCTTGGCAGGGAGCTTTCTTAAGGTTTTTGACAGGCATATTAAGCACCTGTTTAAAATCATGACGCTTTCCCCAAAGATCACGCAGGCTTTTCGGAGGTTCAGGCTGCTTTAAAAAGGCCAGTAATTCGCCAACATCTCTTAATGCTTCTACAGAGTCTTGTCCCATGCCCATAGCAACGCGCTTTGGCGTACCAAAAAGATTACATAAGACGGGCATAGAATAGCCCTTAGGGTTTTCGAATAATAGAGCAGGGCCTTTGGCACGCAGCGTTCGATCGCTGATCTCAGTCATTTCTAGATGAGGATCAACCTCATGTTTAATGCGCACAAGCTCACCCTGCTGTTCTAGGTATGAGATAAATTCGCGGAGATCAGAATGCTTCATGGTGCGAGCCCAAAAGTTGTTAAGGCAGACTACTTATCTGCGTGCCAACTACTTACGCTTCATAGCGCCAAAAAATTCACCGTTGCTCTTAAATCCTTTTAATTTTTCTATCATAAACTCAACCGCTGGAAGATCTTCCATATCATGAAGGAGTTTACGAAGAATCCAAACACGTTGCAGTTCAGACTCATCCATTAATAAATCTTCTCGGCGGGTGCCTGAGCGACGAATATTAATAGCAGGATAGACACGTTTTTCAGCGATTTTACGATCTAGAATAAGCTCCATGTTACCTGTGCCTTTAAATTCTTCGTAGATCACTTCGTCCATTTTGGAGCCGGTTTCAACCAAGGCGGTAGCGATAATACTTAGGCTGCCACCATTTTCAATATTTCGCGCGGCACCAAAAAAGCGTTTCGGCTTTTCAAGGGCGTGAGCATCAACACCACCGGTTAAAACCTTACCTGATGAAGGAATGACCGTGTTGTAGGCTCGAGCTAAACGAGTAATAGAATCCAGCAGAATAACCACATCTTTTTTGTGCTCAACCAGACGCTTAGCTTTTTCAATAACCATTTCTGCAACCTGAACATGGCGATTGGGCGGCTCATCAAAGGTTGAAGCAATGACTTCTCCTCGAACCGTTCGCTGCATTTCAGTCACTTCTTCTGGACGCTCATCGATGAGCAAAACGATAATGTAACATTCAGGATTATTGCGAATTATTGATTGTGCAATATTCTGCATCATAATTGTTTTACCCGCTTTTGGCGGCGCAACAATTAGACCCCTTTGACCCTTACCAATGGGCGAAACCAAATCGATAACACGGCCAGTCAAATCTTCTGTAGAACCGTTTCCTGCCTCGAGAACCAAGGGCTCATCTGGAAATAATGGAGTAAGGTTTTCAAATAGAATTTTATTGCGAGCGTTCTCTGGTGCATCAAAGTTAATTTCATCAACTTTGAGCATGGCAAAATAGCGCTCACCATCTTTTGGCGGTCTAATTTTGCCGGCTATTCTGTCACCTGTTCTTAGATTGAATCGTCTAATTTGGCTGGGCGATACATAAATATCGTCTGGCCCTGCTAAGTATGAGGCGCCTGCAGAGCGTAAAAACCCAAATCCATCAGGTAGTATTTCGAGCACCCCATCGCCGTAAATGTCTTCACCGCTTTTAGCGTGTCTTTTAAGGAGAGCGAAAATGATGTCTTGTTTGCGTGAACGTGCCAGATTGTCCAGCCCCATTGAGGCGGTCATTTCTAGTAATTCATCAATTGGTTTTTGCTTAAGTTCTGATAGGTTCATAGAATGTTCTTAGGATTAGTAATTCGGAGAATTGGCAGCAGCCAAAGGTTGTTTTGTTTGATTGTAGTCTAAAGCCGACTGAGGCATTTAATTATTTTGATTGTTTGCCAGAAGGCGTTTTGAATTGATCTGTGTCTAGACTAAAGGGTTGTGCGAGTAAACGCAAGCTGAATTTGCGGCCCCCGAAAGAGGCCGCAATAAAATTAAAGAAGGCTATCAACAAATTCGGCTAATTGACCCTTTGAAAGAGCGCCTACTTTGGTGGCCTCAATTGCACCATTTTTAAACCCGAGCAATGTTGGGATACCACGAACATTAAATTTAGCCGCGCTTTCTGGATTGCTGTCCACGTCCACTTTACAGACCTTAACTTTACCATCGTAATCAATCGCTATTTCGTCGAGTAGCGGGGCAATCATTTTACATGGACCGCACCAAGGCGCCCAAAAATCAACTAAAACAGGAACATCTGACTGAAGCACATCGGCTTCAAAGCTAGCATCGGTTACGTGAACAACAGAATCACTCATTAGGAATTTTCTCCAACTAAGAGGGTTAATTTAAAATTTTTGCTTGGAACTTATAATAGCACTAGGGGTGAGTCTGGAACAATTAATATACGATATAACCTAAAAAAGAATTATTAATATGGGGTTTACTCGAAGGTGGCGACAGACTCTTTGCCAATCACTGATTTGGGGTCTATATGAATAATTATTTCTGATTTAGGGTAGGTTTGTTCCAGCATAGCTTCAACTTCATCGGAAACATTATGCGCTTCAAATAGCGTCAGCTCGTCTTCAATTTCAAGATGAAACTGGATAAATGTCATGGTCCCAGAATGGCGTGTTCTTAAATCATGAAGCCCTAATGTCTTGGGATGTGTGCACACAATTTTTTTAATATTGGCGCGTACCTCATCGGGCAGCTCTTTATCCATTAGCTGATCCATGGATATCTGAAGAATATTCCAAGCACTGTATAAAATGTAGCAGGCAATGATGCCACCTATGATCGGATCAAAAATCGAAAGACCCATGGTGGACAGCCACAACGCCAGTATGACTGCACTATTCATTAAAAGATCAGATTTATAATGCATCGCATCGGCACTGATTGCGACAGATTGGGTTTTTTTAATCACATATTGCTGGAAGCAAACCAGCAACAGAGTCACAAGAATAGTGACGCCCACCACGATCATGCTGGTTATTGGGTATTTAATTTCAACGGGGTTGATAATGTTGCTACCCACTTCTATAAGTAAAAATAGGGCGGATCCTGCAATAAATAGCGACTGACTCAGCCCGGCAAGCGCCTCAGCCTTGCCATGACCAAAGCGGTGCTCCTTGTCTGCAGGAGTTAGTGCATGTCTAACAGCAAATAAATTTATAATTGAGGCAAAGGCATCCAGTACAGAGTCGATTAAGGTCGCTAATAGGCTCACTGAGTCGGACTGACTCCAGGCTACTAGTTTTACCAAAATCAAAAATACAGCAACAGATACGGAGGCATAGGTTGCAAGCCGCATAAGTCGTGCGCTTTCGTCTGGGAGCGTATTGTTATGGATATCTTTTGGCAATTTAATTATTTATTTATAGGTTTTAAGAGAGTGTAACAAAAAATTAAGGGCCAGTAGGGTAAAAATTATGAAAAGCGTTGCAGTACCGTATCAAGAAAACGAATGCCTGTATCGGTAGTGCAATAATTTTCTGCTTGCGGTTGTATGAGACCATCCTCCTCGAGCTGCATAATTATTTGCGCGATAACGGATTCATCAAGGCCTGTGCGCCGGGCATATAATTCTTTGTTTACGCCCTGTGTAAGACGCAAGGCATTCATCATAAATTCCAGACTTAGCTGATCCTGATTTATGGGCTTTTGAGATGCCAGGGCAGTCTTTTCTCGACTCATAAAATGGTCTGGCTGACGTGTTTTAGCGGTTCGAATAATCTCAGCATTTTCCGGTATAGTCAGCTTGCCATGGGCGCCAGCGCCGATGCCTAGATAGTCGCCAAATTGCCAATAGTTTAGATTGTGCCTGCAGGCTTCACCGGCCTTAGCAAAAGCCGACACCTCATACTGAGAAAATTCTGCGCTACTGAGCCTTTGCATACCAAGATCTTGAATGTCCGCAAGTTGATCCTCTTCTGGCAGGATGGGCGGTCTTGAAAAGAAGCTGGTGTTTGGCTCAATGGTTAGCTGGTACCAAGAAATATGGGTGGCACCGGTTTGGATGGCTATGTCTAGATCGACCATCGCATCTTCTCGGCTTTGCTCGGGTAAGCCATGCATTAAATCAATATTAAAGCGCTCAAAACCAGATATTTGTGCCATTTCAATGGCTTTTTTGGCATGTTCTGCGTTGTGAATGCGGCCAAGACTTTTTAGCTGTTGGTCGTTAAAGCTTTGCACGCCAATTGAAAGCCTATTGACGCCTGCTTTATAAAAATCAGCAAATTTTTGCTGTTCTGCCGAGCCCGGGTTAGCCTCAAGGGTTATTTCTATGTTTGTCTCGAAGCCAATGTGTTTTTCTGCGGCATTAATAATTTTTTCGATGGATTGGGCGGAAAATAGACTGGGCGTTCCGCCGCCAAAAAATATTGAATGTAACTTTCTATTTTTAACCCAGTGCAAGTCATTGTTTAGGTCTTTAAGAAGAGCCTGTAAATACGCCTGTTCGGGAATATTTTCATGCCCTTGGTGCGAATTAAAATCGCAATAGGGGCATTTTTTTATGCACCAAGGAATATGTACATAGAGTGAAAGGGGAGGCAGCTCTAGCATCGCAATAATTTATGATTTCAGTGTTTCAAGAAGCTGCGCAATGGCTTTGCCGCGATGACTAACAGTATTTTTAACGGATTTATCAAGTTCAGCGGCATGACAGTCTGCATCAAGTGGTTTGAAAATAGGATCATAGCCAAAGCCTTCAGTGCCTTTCTCTTCAAGAGCAATTTCGCCCTCCCAGGTGCCTTGGCAAATAATAGGTGTGGGGTCGGTCCCATGGCGCATAACTACAATAACTGTTTGATATCTGGCTTTGCGTTGCTCGGCGGGCACAGATTCTAGGGCAGACATGAGTTTATCAAGGTTAGTTTGATCGTTCGCACCAAGACCAGCATAGCGCGCTGAATAAATTCCGGGCGCACCCTTAAGATAGTCAACCTCCAGACCTGAATCGTCGGCTATGGCGGGAAGGCCAGACTGTTCTGCGGCATGACGTGCTTTTAAGATAGCATTTTCAACAAAAGTGAGGCCGGTTTCGTCGGCATCTTCGATGCCTAGCGACTGCTGTGGAATAATGTTAATTCCTAAGCCGCCAAGCATATGCTGTAGTTCTTTAATTTTGCCCTGATTACTGCTGGCTAATACTAAATCTTTTAAATCCATAGTCGCTGATTCCAAACAGATGATTAGGGGTTGTGATACATCTTCTTTTGAAATTTGAAGTCATAAGGAAACTGACTTTCCCCAGCTGTCACATTAATTTTAAATGTAAGAAGATCTTCATTTTCAAATTCAAAAGGGGCTAAATAGTAAACAGTTGACTGTTCTTTGATAGCCACAAACTCAAGCTGTTGGGTTTGCTGAAAAATATTTTTTACCACACCCGTAACTTTTGCGGGAATACCTTGCCCCAGCGTTTTGACCACAGCGATATTAACCAGGCCGCGATCTTTACCGCGCACAAAATTGTTGGCCACGGCAATTTCCGGAGTTAGAAAAGAGCTATCAAAGGCGCTATAAAAAATTTTTAATTCACCATGCTGTTTTACATGGCTTTGTTTAACGGGCTCTGAAAATACAACAGAAGCTAAAAGCAGGGATAGAAGTACTAGGTGCTTCATAAAAGTTCTCTTATGGGTTATCGACTTAGGTGATACACCGCAATCTCGGTAAATAGATTAGGAAAAACACTTTTAAGTGCTTTGTCAGCCACACCCTGAGCCATAAATTCGCGATGAAGAATATTGATATTGCGTTCTTTACACAGAGCCTCAAAATCATCATAGGTGAAAAAATGAATATTGGGCGTGTCATACCATTGGTAGGCGAGCTGTTTGGTGACCGGCATACGACCGAGAAAATTTAGATAGGCTCGAGTTCGCCAATGACCAAAATTTGGAAAGGTAACAATGCACTTGCTGCCAATTCTGAGTATCTCATCAAGCACTAGGTGGGGGTAGCGCAATGCTTGCAACGTCTGAGTCATTAAAACCGTATCAAAGCTTTGATCAGCAAAGTTTTTGAGGCCTTTATTTAGATCCTGTTCGATAACATTGACGCCTTTTTCGAGGCAGCTACTAATTGAGTCAGGATCAATTTCTAACCCATAGCCAATAACATCCAGTTGCTCTTGAAGACTTGCCAGAAGTGCGCCGTCACCACAACCCAGATCCAAGACGCGGGAGCGGGGTTCAATCCATGGCCTAATCAAATCAAGTTTATGGTTCATGATCCGCCCTCTACATGATCTGCCAGCTTGCTAAGGTAGCCGCCAAGTGCCTTTTGATAGCGCTCATTAGGCAGTAAAAAGGCATCATGGCCATGATCTGAGTCTATGGCAATATAGGAAACGTTCTTTCCTGCAGCGATTAATGCATCGGTAATTTCCTGAGACCTATCTGGCGAGAAACGCCAATCGCTGCTGAATGAAACCACCAAGAACTTACATTTAGCATGACTAAAGGCGGCCACAGGATCATGGTTATACTCTCGAGCAAGATCAAAATAATCAAGCATTTTGGTAATCAAAATATAGCTATTGGCATCAAAAAAGTCAGAGAACTTATCGCCCTGATAATTTAAATAGCTTTCAATTTGAAATTCCACAGGCTCTGTTTTACCCTGAAGAAGATCGCCTGACCTTAGGTCGCGGCCAAATTTTTGCCCCATAAGCTCATCGGACAAATAGGTCACATGGCCGATCATTCTCGCCAGTGCCAATCCATTGTGGGGCACCTTATTGTGCTGCAAATAGTTACCATCACAAAAATCAGCATCTGATTTGATCGCTTTGCGAGCAATTTCATTAAAGGCAATATTTTGTGCAGTTAATTTCATGGATGACGCGATCACTACGGCATGTTGCAGTTCATCGGGGTGCTCTAGCGACCAGCGCATTGCCTGCATTCCACCCAAGCTTCCGCCAACCACTGCCGCCCAGCATTTAATTTTGAGATGCTGCATTAATAGCCGTTGTGAGGCTACCCAGTCTCTCGCTCTAAGCGGGGGGAAATCAGCGCCATAGGGTTTGCCGGTTTCGGGATTTTCGGATGTTGGCCCGGTGCTACCAAAGCAGCTACCAATATTATTTACCGATACAATATAAAAGCGGTTGCTGTCGATAGGCTTGCCCGGTCCAATATAATGATCCCACCAGCCTGTTTTTGTTTCGCCCTCATGATGACCAGCTGCATGATGATCACCACTTAAGGCATGACAAATTAAAATCCCATTACTACGATCTTTATTCAGCGTGCCATAGGTCTCATAAACTAGCTTGTGACTGGGCAAAACCACCCCGCAGGCGAGTTTGAGCGGCTGCTCAATAACCACCTGCTGCGGCTTAACCAGACCCACTGAATTGTCTTGGTTATTCTGATTGTTATGCGAATCTGATGACATAGTTAATTCATTTAAATTGTATTCTGCAAGTCTAAGAGCGCCCAGCCGTTTAAGCAATAGCCACTGAATAAACTATTGTTCACAAATCTTAAAATCGGCGCTGATTTTTCATACTATACCTGATAAGGTCGAATTCGTTGACTTTAATAATATGCAACTACAACGCGAGAGGATTGATATGCAATATAGGCCGCTGGGAACAACCGGATTGCAGGTGCCAGTTATTGGTTTGGGCACCATGACATGGGGTGAGCAAAATAATTTACAGCAGGCCTGTGAGCAAATGGATTATGCCTTGAAAAGAGGGGTTAATTTATTTGATGTAGCAGAGATGTACCCCGTGCCGCCTCGGCCTGAAACGGTTGGAGAAACCGAGCGCTGTATTGGCGAATGGTTTGCCCAGTCGGGTAAGCGTGCAGAGGTTACATTAGCCACTAAGGTAACCGGTCGGGCGGAGCAAAAACAGTCAGGCCTGTCGCATATTAGAGGAGGCACGCGCCTAAGTAGGGGTCATATTCGACGCGCCATTGAGGGCTCGCTAGAACGATTGCAAACCGATTACATCGATCTTTATCAGGTGCATTGGCCAGAACGCGCCACCAACTATTTTGGCGCTAGGGGTTATCGACACCAGCCTGAATCCGATGGCATTAGCATTGAAGAGACACTGGTTGCACTCTCTGAATTAGTTGATGAGGGTCTGGTAAAGCATATTGGCATTTCCAATGAAACGCCTTGGGGTGCAATGCAGTATCTTAACCTAGCCAAGCAGCATAATTTACCCACAGTGATTAGCGTACAAAATGTCTACAATTTATTGAATCGCCAATATGAGACCGGCATGGCAGAACTCTGTGTCAGAGAAAATATCGGGCTGTTAGCCTATTCGCCTATGGCCTTTGGTGTGTTGAGCGGCAAATATCTTAATAATCAGAAACCCTCTGGGGCAAGATTAACGCTGTTTGATCGCTTTACTCGCTACGATAGCCCGCAAACCTTAGCCGCGACAGAAGCCTATGCGGATATTGCTAATCGGCAGGGACTGAGTCTTGCGCAAATGTCTTTGGCGTTTGTGTGTCAGCAAAATTTTGTAGCCAGCTGTTTAATTGGTGCAACCACTATGGAGCAACTCAAAGAAAATATTGATGCTGCCGAGGTTGTTTTAAGTGACGAGGTGATGGCTGAGATTGAGGATGTTCACAACGCTTATCCAGACCCCGCCCCCTAACAATTATTGGCTTACATCAGGAAGGGCGTAATTTGCATGCCTATTAAGGGAAGTATTTTGGCGCGAATGAACATCAGCGAAAAGATGGCGGCCATAGGTGATAGGTCAATCATCCCTAGTGGCGGTATAAATCGTCTAAAAGGTTCCATGTAGGGAGAAATAACCTGATGCACCAATCGCGCTGCAGGGTGCGGCGGCGTGCCAACCCAGCTGAAAACGACCAGAATAAAAATACCCCAAAAATAAATTTCAACCAAGGTTCTGAGTAACTCAAAGCCAGCCCAGGCAATAAAGGCAAAAATACCCGTCGATAAGACACCTTTGGTGATTGCCATGACCACAAAAAAACTCCACTTAATCAATAGAGCGGCTACTAACACGGACAGGTTAAAGCGACCAAAACTGGGTATTATTTTTTCAAGGGGGCGAATAATCGGACTGCATATTTTGAGGATGCCCTGTGACACCGGATTATAAAAATCAGCGCCTACCCACTGCAGCAAAAATCTTATTAAAAGAAGCATTGCGGCAATATCTGTAATGGCTCTTAAAGCGTAAAGTAATGTTTCATTCATAGGGTATCAGCTCAAAATCTTTGTGTAGGTGACTCAATCTTATTGGTTATTTAGAAAAATCATCGGACATCTCTTGGGCGCGATTTAAGGCGCTCGACATCGCTGTACGAAAAACGTTTTCGATATCCTGTGCCTGAAATGACTCAATCGCTGCCTGCGTGGTGCCCCCAGGCGAGGTTACTTGCTTGCGTAGAACCTCAGGTTTCTGGTCAGAATGTAAAGCCAGTTTGGCCGCCCCTAGTGCGGTATTCAGGGTAAGCTGGGCAGATGTTTCGGTATCAAGGCCGAGCTCTTCGCCTACTTTTTGCATGGCTTCGTAGACTAAAAAGAAATAGGCGGGACCACTGCCAGAAACAGCGGTAACCGCATCAATATCTGCTTCTTTATTGACCCAGCAGGCATAGCCTACAGCATTAAAGATGCCTTCAATGGTTGATTGCTGGTTGGCATTAAGGGCTTTGCTGGCAAACAGGCCCGTTGCACCCGCCTGCACCATAGCGGGAGTATTAGGCATGGCCCTTACAATGGTTAGAGCGTCCCCCATCCAGTTTTCTAAGGCAGATACCGGAATGCCCGCAGCAATTGAAACCACAATAGGGTTGTGGGTCAGTGAGTCGGCAAGTGGTGCAGCAACCGCACCCATAACTTGCGGCTTTACCGCTAATACCACAATGTCGGCGGCGCTTACGGCGGCACCATTATCGCCAGTAGTAGAAATTCCGTGGGTGGCTTCGATCCGTTGGCGAGACTCTGCGTTTGGCTCACTCACTAAAATATCTGCATTTGAAAAGCCGTTAGCTAGCATGCCGCCAATTAAGCATGAGGCCATATTGCCGCCGCCGATAAAAACTACTTTACTCATAATGGTTTGCTTCCATTGTTATTAACTGTACTGGCTCTTGGGCCAAAAATATCTGTACCGACACGAAGTATAGTCGAGCCCTCTAATATTGCAGCTTCGATATCACCGGACATTCCCATTGAGAGGGTATCGAGTTTTTGAGAATTGTCCAGTTGCTGATTAATTTGTTCTTTTAGTAGTCGCAATGCGCGAAAGGGCTGGCGCTGGGCTTCTAATGTATCGCAAGCCTTGGGGATCGCCATTAAACCGCGTAAACGCACATTGGGCAGTTGGCTAACCAATAGCGCTAAATCAATCGCCTGCTCAGGTAATGCGCCAGACTTGCTAGGCTCGGCATCTATATTGATTTGCAGGCATATATTGAGCGGAGGTAAATGCTCGGGCCGTTGCTCGCTCAATCGCTTGGCGATTTTGATTCTGTCCACAGAGTGAACCCAGTCGAAGTGCTCGGTCACAGGACGAGTTTTGTTGGATTGGAGTGGGCCAATAAAATGCCATTCGGCACCCAGAGTTGCCAATGATTTGATTTTATCTGTGGCCTCTTGCACATAGTTTTCACCTAGCGCATTAAGACCTGCCTTATAGGCAACCTGAATATCATTAATTGGACGAGTTTTACTGACCGCCAAGAGTTTAATGCTATTTGGGTCTCTGCCAGCTTGAACTGCAGCCTGTTCAATTCGCTGCTTAACTGAAGTGATATTTTTTTCAATAGAAACCATAAATTGCGGTCTTATATTATTGGTAATGATACATTTAATTTTGGTACTAAAATTATAACGCTACCCGACAAACTTAGGGTTGTCGTCCTAAATCTGGCTGATCTAGCCAGCTTTGTAAAATGAGTGCGGCAGCAAGATGATCAATTTTTGTTAGATCCGTTCGTCCTTTACTACCCTGATTATTTTCTTCTCGAATCAAGGCTTTGGCGTCTTGGCTGGTTAATCGCTCGTCAACCATCAATACATTAGCATTGAAGCGTCCCTGAAGGCGTCGGGCGAATTTTCTGGCAAGTCGACTAAGTTCACTTTCACTGGCATCCATATTAAGGGGAAGCCCCACCAAGACAAGATCTGGCGTCCATTCATCAAGTAACTTTGAAACTTCGTCCCAGTTAGGAATGCCGTCATGTGCCTTGAGAATACATAGCCCCTGGGCTGAGCCAGTTAGAGTTTGGCCGGTGGCCACGCCCATTTGTCGCAAGCCATAGTCAAAGGCCATAATTGTCTGATGCCCGTCCAAATTATGCATGCCCAGATTCTAGCGCCAACATATCTAAATTTAAGCCAATGGATAGGGCCGCCGCTTGGGCGCGTCGGGCGCAGTCGGTATTAAATAATACCGCTGAATCAGCCGGTATAACTAGCCAGCTATTGTCCTTGAGCTCTTCTTCAAGCTGCCCGCCACCCCAGCTTGAGTAGCCCAGTGTAATCAGAGCATCCTTTGGGCCGGTTCCTAGAGCAATATCGCCAAGAATATCCTTTGATGTAGTCAGGCTTATGTCACTGCCTATATGGATGGTGGATTCCCATTTTTGCTCGCTGGCACTATGCAAAATAAACCCACGATCCTGCTGAATAGGTCCACCATCAAAAATAAGTTCATCGCCTTCTTGTCGGTTATATTTTAGTTCTAGGCGGTCAAAAACAGCCTTGGCAGGGATATCCAATTGCTGATTAATAATCAGCCCCATAGCGCCTTCGACATTATGTTCGCAGATATAGACCACTGAGCCAGAAAAATTATCGTCATGCAGGCTAGGCATGGCGACCAAGAAATGATCTTTTAAGCTGGATATAGTTTTTTTAGATGTCTTACTCATAGCTATAATATGAAGCCTCTATTGATCAAAAACAAGTTAAAGACAAAAAATTCACTGCACATGTCAGACCATGCGGCGACAAATTGCGGCAATTAATTTTTCACCAATGGCAGTATTTTGCGCGCGATCAATTTCTTGTACGCAGGTTGGGCTGGTGACATTAATCTCTGTGAGGTAGTCACCAATAATATCTAGGCCAACAAAGAGTAACCCGCGCTCAACTAGACTGGGAGCCACCTGTTCGGCGATCCATTGGTCTCTCTCTGACAGAGGGCGCACCTCACCTTGGCCACCAGCCGCAAGATTGCCGCGAAAATCCTTTTCAGAGGGAATTCTTGCCAAGCAGAAGGGGATTACTTCGCCATCCACCACTAAAACTCGTTTGTCACCATCGGTTATTTCAGGTAAATATTTTTGAGCCATAATGGTTTGATTGCCAAACTGGGTGAGTGTTTCCAGAATAACATTGAGATTTTGATCCTCCGCTTTAACGCGAAAAATAGAGGCACCGCCCATGCCATCAAGGGGCTTGAAAACCACATCCTGATGTTCTTCTAAAAAGCGGGTTAAGCGCTTTATGCTGCGGCTGACCAAAAGCGGCGGTGTGCACTGCGGGAATTCAGTCGCAAAAACTTTTTCGTTGCAGTCGCGAAGGCTCTGAGGCTTGTTTACCACCAATGTACCAAGCTTTTCAGCAGCCTCTAAAATATACGTGGAATAAATAAACTCGCTATCAAAGGGCGGGTCCTTGCGCATGAGAACAACATCTAGCTCATTGAGAGGTACCGCACTAGCTTGATCTAGTTCATACCAGTTCTCAGGGTTGTTGATAACTCGCAGAGGGCGAACTTCGGCAAAAGGCGCGCCATTTTCCAGAAACAAGTCCTGTTGCTCCATATAAAAAAGCTTAAACCCCTGGTCCTGTGCCGCAAGTAAGATACTCAGGGTGGTGTCTTTATAGAAGTTGATAGACTGAATCGGATCCATGACGACCCCTAATGTTTTTTCCATAATCCAAAACCTGCCGAATTAAATAATGTGGTTTATTGTGACATAGTTAGACAGCATAATTATAGCGTTGGGCCATATTATTAGAGCTGAACTCAGCCTATTGACTTAAATATAGTCTCAAATCATTTGCACCTAAAACCATTCTCTAGCATTATTACGTCTTCCGCTTAAATTGGTGTTTTATGACAGATTATCTGATTGCTCCATCCATATTAGCTGCCGATTTTGCCCGCTTGGGCGAAGAGGTCGACAACGTACTAGAGGCAGGTGCCGATATAGTGCATTTTGATGTCATGGATAACCATTATGTACCCAATCTGACGATTGGCCCCATGGTGTGTAAAGCGCTGAGAAATCATGGTGTCACAGCGCCTATTGATGTGCATCTGATGGTGCAGCCTGTGGACGATCTCATTCGTATGTTTGCCGATGCCGGCGCCAGTTATATTACATTCCATCCCGAGGCCTCTCAGCATGTTGATCGCTCGCTACAGTTGGTGCGAGACCTTGGCTGTAAAGCAGGCTTGGTGCTGAACCCTGCAACTAATTTAGATGCGATTAACTGGGTTATGGATAGACTGGATATGTTGCTGCTAATGTCAGTAAATCCTGGATTTGGCGGTCAAAAATTTATTCCGTCAACCCTAGATAAGCTCAAGCAAGCGCGTAAAATTATTGATGATAGCGGCTATGATATTAGGCTTGAGGTTGATGGCGGTGTTGGCGTGGCAAATATCCAAGAAATTGCAGCAGCAGGGGCAGACACCTTTGTAGCAGGCTCGGCTATTTTCAGCCAGCCAAGCTATAAAGAGGTGATTGATAAGATGCGATCAGAACTCAGTGCGGTAAGCTAATTTACGCAACCAAGAATATTGACTACAATTGATGTTCTATTTAGAGGGCAGAGTCTTGAAAAATACATGTTTTGTAAAGCAGGTTAAGAGCCACCAGCGGTGGCGATGGTACTTATAGTTCCGTCGAGGGCGATTTGCGCCCTAAAGCCTCTTACATTACTAGGAAAACCAAATGACTCCTGAAAAATTCGCCGAACTGGCAAGTCAAAATTTCAACCGAATACCCGTCACCCGAAAAGTGCTGGCAGACTTTGAGACGCCGCTTAGCGTCTATCTCAAACTCGCCTATGGTGCCAACTCTTATTTGTTTGAGTCCGTGCAGGGCGGTGAAAAATGGGGTCGTTATTCGCTGATCGGCCTGCAAACCTCCACGGTATTGCGTGTCTATGGTCAGCAGTTAGAAATTATTAAAGATGGCAAGCCCATGGTTAATCGTCATACGGACGATCCCATGGCAGAAGTTGAGCGATTTAGGCAGTTATTTAGTATGCCAGACCTTCCCGATCTTCCACGATTTACAGGCGGTCTTGTGGGCTATTTTGGCTACGACACGGTGCGCTATGTTGAGCCAAAATTAGCTAAATCGCAGCCCAAGGACGAGTTGGGTACGCCAGATATTCTCTTGATGGCCTCTGATGAGGTGGCTATTTTTGATAATTTATCGGGCACCCTTATGCTGGTGGTGCATGTGGATGCCGGTGAATCTGATGGGCTTGCAAAAGCCAATGCGCGACTTGATGAGCTGCAGCAAAAATTAGCTGAGCCTGCCCCCAAAATACCTGAGTCCGAGCAACAGCTACAAGAATTAAGCGAAGATGACTTTAAGTCCAGTTTTGGGCAAGACAAATTCTTAAAGTCCGTGGATAAAATTAAAGATTATATTATGGCAGGTGATGCCATGCAGGTTGTGCCATCACAGCGCCTATCTGCCCCATTCAAAGCGGCGCCACTAAATTTATACCGAGCGCTGCGTCGACTGAACCCCTCTCCTTATATGTATTTCCTTGATTTAGGCGATTTTCATATTGTGGGCTCATCGCCAGAGGTGCTTGCTCGATTAGAAGATGGTCAGGTCACCGTACGCCCCATTGCCGGTACAAGGCGTCGAGGCAAGTCAGAGGAAGAAGATTTAGCGCTTGAGCAGAATATGCTAGATGACCCCAAGGAAATTGCTGAGCACCTCATGTTAATTGATTTAGGGCGCAATGATGTTGGACGCATCAGCAAGCCGGGCACTGTAGAAGTAACCGAAAAAATGGTGGTTGAGCGCTACTCTCATGTGATGCATATAACCTCAAATGTGGTGGGCGAAGTGACCGACAATATGCCGCCAATTGATGTGCTCAAGGCTACCTTGCCAGCAGGAACACTTAGCGGTGCGCCCAAGATTCGTGCAATGGAAATTATTGATGAGGTTGAGCCAGTAAAGCGGGGTGTTTATGGTGGCGCTGTTGGCTATATTGGTTGGAACGGCAATATGGACACTGCTATTGCTATTCGAACTGCAGTTATTAAAGATGAAGTGCTACATGTTCAGGCAGGGGCCGGCGTGGTCGCTGATTCAATACCTGAATTGGAATGGAAAGAAACTATGAACAAGGCGCGCGCCATTATGCGAGCTGCGGCCATGGTATGTACGGGAGTAGACAAATGATTTTAATGGTCGACAACTATGATTCATTTACCTACAACGTAGTGCAATATTTGGCGGAGTTAAAAGCTGATGTTCAGGTGCATCGCAACGATCAAATTACTCTTGCAGAAATTGAGGCGCTAGCGCCGGAAAAGATTGTTATTTCTCCAGGGCCCTGTACGCCAAACGAAGCAGGTATATCAGTTGAAGCAATTAAGCATTTTGCGGGCAAGATACCCATTTTGGGTATCTGTTTGGGCCATCAAAGTATTGGTCAGGCCTTTGGTGGTGAGATCGTGCGCGCCAAGCAGGTGATGCATGGTAAAACCTCGATGATTCAGCATAAAAATAGCGGTGTTTTTGCCGGTTTAACTAATCCGTTTGAAGCCACTCGCTACCATTCTTTAGTGATTAATCAGAGTTCACTGCCTGCCTGTTTAGAAGTGACAGCCTGGACACAGAACGATGATGGTACGCTGGATGAGATTATGGGTGTTCGCCATAAAGAGTTGGCTGTGGAGGGGGTGCAGTTTCACCCGGAATCTATTCTTACTCAGCACGGTCATGACCTGCTAAACAACTTTCTGAAGGGCTAGATTGTGGATATTACCCAAGCATTAGAAAAAGTCGTCAACAGCGAAAACTTATCATCTGAAGCTATGCGAGATGTGATGCGCCAGATTATGACGGGCAACGCCACTCAGTCGCAAATCGGTGCCTTTCTTGTGGCTCTGCGTATGAAGGGCGAAAGCATTGACGAAATTGCCGGCGCGGTAGAAGTGATGCGCGAATTGGCAACCGGCGTCGATGTTAGCGGCGAGCACCTAGTGGATATTGTGGGCACTGGCGGTGACGAATCCAATTTATTTAATGTTTCAACGGCATCAAGTTTTGTGGTTGCCGCTTCAGGTGGAAGGGTTGCCAAGCATGGCAATCGTTCAGTTAGCAGCAGCAGTGGTGCCGCTGATTTATTAGAGGCTGCGGGAGTCAATTTAAGTTTGACCCCGGAGCAGGTCGCGCTATGCGTTGACCAGTTAGGCGTGGGCTTTATGTTTGCGCCAGCGCATCATAGCGCCATGAAACATGCCATAGGGCCACGTAAAGAGCTTGGCTTGCGGACCATATTTAATATTCTTGGGCCCATGACGAACCCTGCCGGTGTTGGACAGCAACTGATTGGTGTCTATGATCCTGCGCTTTGCCGACCCATGGCAGAAGTATTAGGAAGGCTGGGCGCTGAGCATATTATGGTGGTTAATTCTGCCGATGGCTTAGATGAAATAAGTATTGCAGATGAAACCTCTGTGGCGGAATTTTGCCGCGGCAAATTAACTGAATATACCATTAAGCCTGAAGATTTTTTTCAGTGCCGCCAAAGTCTAGATGGCCTTTCAGTCAGCGGTGCTGAGCAATCACTGGCCATCATTTCTGATGCTCTAGGTAAACAGCAGAATGAGCATGCAGAAAAGGCCGCAGACCTGATTGCAATTAATGCAGGGGCGGCGCTCTATGTTGCGGGTTGTGCCGCAGACCTAAAACAGGGCGTGGCTATGGCGCAGGATGCTATTGTGTCTGGGTTGGCGGGCGCTAAAATTAAAGATTTTGCAGCCTTTACTCAAGCACAGTCTGACGGCTAAGTATTTTTAAGAGAACAATATGACGATTGAAACACCCACAGTACTAAAAAAAATCTTGGCGCGAAAAGCGGAAGAAATCGCCGAGCGCAAGGCTAAGGTGAGTCTTGAACAGCTAAAGCAGGCAATACAGCATGCTTCAGCGCCTCGTGGTTTTGCCAAGGCGTTGCAGGAAAAAATAGCTGCGGGTGAATCTGCAGTTATTGCTGAAATTAAAAAGGCTTCTCCCAGTAAAGGTGTTATTCGCGAAGACTTTGACCCAGTCTCTATTGCCCAGAGTTATGAGTTAGGGGGTGCGGCCTGCCTATCGGTTTTAACCGATGTTGATTTTTTTCAGGGAGCAGACCAATACCTTATAGATGCCCGAGCTGCCTGTTCGCTCCCGGTGATTAGAAAGGATTTTATTGTCGACGAATACCAGCTCTATGAGGCGCGAGCGATGGGCGCAGACTGCGTACTATTGATTGTTTCAGCACTCCAGGTGTCAGAGTTAGAATCACTGCATGCCAAAGCGCTTGAGCTGGGCCTAGATGTATTGGTTGAAGTACATGATCAGCCTGAACTCGATATTGCACTAACTATTGAGAATCCATTAATTGGTATTAATAACCGCAATCTTCATACCTTTGAAGTCTCGTTAGGCAATACCTTTGAGTTGCTTGATCAAATTCCTGCAGAGCGCACTGTTATTACAGAAAGCGGCATACACAGCAGTCAAGATGTTAAAGCAATGAAAGAAAAAGATGTGCATGGGTTTTTGGTTGGTGAGGCATTCATGCGCAGTGATAATCCAGGCCAGCAACTTAAGTCATTTTTTAGTTAGCCCCCTAGGATTTGGTTTTACCATGTCTAATTGACTGAAGACAGTCTTTGTAAACAATGATTTTTTTGCCGCGCAGAGAAATATAACGGGCTTCATCAAATTGCTTCAGAACTCTTCCTACCATTTCTCTTGAGCAGCCAATTAGTTTGGCAATTTCCTGTCGTGTGCTGCGAATTATGGTGCAGTCGCCCATAGGTTGAGCGTCGGGTTGCTGGCATAGATTAATGAGAGCCCCAGCAACACGACCACTGACATCCACAAACGCCAAGTCACGAACCTTAGATGATGTACTTGCTAGTTGTTTTGCAAGCTGCCTCGCAACAGCAAACAGTAACTCAGGATGTTTTTCGCTGAGACGAAGAAATTTTTTATAGCTTAACTCGCCCAGTTCACATTTGGTTTTGGCACGAATACGCGCGCTTCTTGGGTTGGTTTCAAATAAACCCATCTCCCCCACAAAGTCTCCAGGGTTTAAATAGGCAAGGATAATCTCTCTGCCATCGGTGTCCTCTGTAGCCACTGTTACTGAACCACTCAAAATATAGAAAAGCGACTCACTGAAATCACCCAGATGAATAATCGTTTTTTTGGCTTTATATTTACGAATTCGGCTATTCTCTAAAAAAATTTCTAAGTGCCTTAAGCAGAAATCCGATTGTATTCTGGTCAAAGTAAACCTCTGATGCCTGTGTTTTTCGAAAATTGTATGAATTGCAGCCAAGTTAAAGACTTTGATACAGTCAAATACTAGTAAACAAAAGGGTTTATTGCGCGAGGGAAGTGCTAAAATAAAAAGCTACAAAAAAACCAGTTGTTATTAAGAGGTTGAGTGAATGAAAGCAGTAGTCAAATGGGTAGATGGCGTTATGTTCTTGGGTGAGTCAGGAAGTGGCCACTCGGTAGTTATGGATGGTGCGCCAGAGCAGGGTGGAAGGAATATGGGCGTTCGCCCGATGGAGATGATTCTCTTAGGGTTAGGCGGCTGTGCGTCCTATGACGTGATAGCCATGCTGAAAAAAGGGCGACAACAGATTGTAGACTGCAGGGCAGAGGTTGAAGCCGAGCGTGTTGATGCTGTGCCAGCGGTATTTAGTAAGATCCATATTAATTTTGTGGTGACTGGAAGCGACCTAAAAGAAAACCAAGTGAAGCGGGCGGTTGATCTGTCTGCAGAGAAATACTGTTCAGCCTCAATTATGCTCAGTGCGGCGGGTGTCGCTGTCACGCATAGTTACGAGATTACTTAGAGGTCAAAAAAAAGATAAAAAAAAGGGAGCCAAAGGGTTGGCTCCCGATAAAATTCTTTGGATTAAACGCAAAGAGGGGTTTGGGTAGAAAGTTGCTGAGGGACAGCTAACTCTCTATGCCGCGCACTTTAGTGATCTGCTCTTTATTAATCCAATGCATTTAATGCATAGAGGCCATTACATTTTGTTATGACCCTGTTGAAGATAAAAAAAAGGACCCTGGGAGGGTCCTAAAAAAATCCTTAAGCAAGGATTAAGAGGGGTTCGGTTTCAAGGAAATTCAAAGTCGTACTTTGTAAACCTCACTTGTTAGTTTCTCGCTAAAAGTCAGCGCTAAACTGTAAATCTTTAAAGCTCATCATTTATTGCTTTATGGTTGCTACTATAAGGGGAAACATGCCATACTTCTAATGCATTGTTTGCATTAACATTATGCACACAGGTAATGACATGGAGAGGGCAGGTGAACTTACAAAGACTATCTCGGCTGGATTTAAATTTATTGGTTTCGTTGCAGGCACTGCTAGAAGAAAAAAGTGTTACCAAAGCCGCTGAGCGACTATTTATTACCCAGCCCGCTATGAGCCGAGTATTGCAGCGCTTGCGCGATCAATTAGATGATCCTTTGTTTACCCGTACGGGCAACGAGTTGGTGCCTACTCCCAGAGCCAGAGAGCTCGAAATAAGACTGCCCAGTTTATTAGATACAATTCTAGAGATGGTCAGTGAGGGTGAATTTGACCCCTCTACCTTTGTCGGTGAAATTACGGTTGCCGTTCCTGAATTTGTTGCTATTTCCCTTATTTCTGAATTAACCAAGGTATTTACCGAACAGGCACCGGGTTTAATTCTGTCTATATCCAGTGAAACAGAGTCTGTAGAAGGCGAGTTAGCTGAGGGCGTATTAGACTTTGCCATTGATGTAGAAAGAGGCGTTAGTGAAGATATCTCCTCCAAAAGGTTGGCAATTTTCACCCCTTCTATTTGGATGAGAGAGGGCCATCCACTTGCCAATAACTCTGAGGTCACCTTAGAAGAAATTTTAGAATACCCTTTTGTGCAGTATTATCTCCTCATTTATAAGCGAGTCAGTGCTCGCACCGATGCCCGATTTGATAAGGCCCTTAGAGACTTAGGTAGAAAGCGCAAGAAAGCCTTAGTGACCAACCAATTAATGACCGCTATGGAAACAGTTTGCGGCTCTGATTGCCTGATGGTTGCAGCCAAATATGGTAATGCTATGGATCGCGAGATGTATAGGATAGTGCGCAAGCGCTATCCCTCAGGTCTGCCCCATGTGGGCACTATTCCAATGGTACTACTACAGCATAATCGAACAGCCAGCTCGTCCATTCATAGTTGGGTAGCCAATCAAATAGTAGACCTTATTAATAGCTGGCAGCGGGATCTTGATGCGGATAGAGAAAGTATTTTGCAATCTGACTAAGGATTTGACGAGTTATAATTTATAGCTACTTTTTGTCATAGCCGAAGAAATCAGCGTCATAATTTTTAGTACAGGCTTAGGGAAACGGTGCCCGCCAGCCTCTAACGCAGTTTCAGCATGTCTTGCCTCATCCTCGAGCATCTGCTCGACTATTAGACGACTTTTCTTATCTTCAGCGGGAAGTTCGTCAAGATGCTTTTCCAAATGTTGGCAAACTTGATCTTCAGTGGCGGCAACAAAGCCTAGGCTCAGTTTGTCGCTAATAAGGCCAGCACCAGCTCCCATAGCAAACGACATGCCGTACCAGAGTGGATTTAGTGCACTGGTTTTACCACCCAACTGTTCAATACGCTGCTCACACCATGCTAAGTGATCAATTTCTTCATCAGCGGCCTCGCGCATTTGCTCACCCACCTCTGGAAGTTTGGCAGTGAGTGCCTGTCCCTGATATAGCGCCTGCGCGCAGACTTCACCCGCATGATTAACGCGCATTAAGCCGAGGGCGTGCTGACGCTGCTCTTCAGTTAGTTCAGTTTCTTCAATTTCGGTTGAGGGTGAATGACGATGAGGCACGGGCGCACTGCTAAGTGATGTTCTAAGCGCCGCGTCTAGTTGGCCTATAAGACGATCAATTGAAGTAAGTTGTCGTTGACTCATGATTCTATTCTACTTAACTCTTGCTAGCGGATACAAATTTCTTAGCCAAAAACACAGGGATCATAGCGATTGCGAAAAATCCCATAACCAGTATTTCGGCGACCAATATGTATACTGGCCAAGGCCCAAAAAAGTCCAATACCGACGGATTTAATGGTTTTTCAATTAAGTAAAAATAGTTAGCGTCCAATAAATAATTAATTGGTAAAAGTACGACAACATAGACATTAAGCCAGCCAAAGGTTTTCAAAATGCCCTTAGCTGTAGGGTACAGCGCAAAGCAAACCATATAGTGAATCATTAAAAGCACTAAACCCACATGAGTAATCCAGTATTTAAAAAATTCATAAGCTGGATAGTCGAAATAGAGATCAGGAGTCACTATGGCTTGAAAGGTTCCCGCCATCACCAGAAAATAAATGGGCTCAAAGTATTTGTGTTTAGGATACCAGAGGGCAAAAGGAGCAACTAAGGCAAACAGATTACAGAGTGAAAGGGGTAAATCATCGGCAATAGTAAAGCGCCCAAGGGCAATCTCAAAAATGGTGTAAACCACAACCGAAAGCGCCAAAATAATAGCTATGCAACGACCGATAAAAAGATTTTTTTCAGTACAGAGTTTTTTACTAGCAATAAGAATTAGCGCCAATAGAAGCAAAGAAATGCATAAAACAACGAGGTGACTGTTGCCGTAGGCAATAAAGGGAATCTCGTTACTAAACAAAGCCAGATTAGTCATTTAATTATGCAGTAATTAAAAATTAGCTGTTTTGCTCTCGTTCAATTGCCCGCCAAGCAATATCATCGCGATAAAACATTCCGTTCCAGCTGATTTTGGCCGCCAATTTATAAGCTTGAGTCTGAGCATCGGACACATTGTCACCCAGTGCAGTAACACAAAGAACTCGGCCACCATGAGTACAGACATTACCATCAATTTCAGAGGTGCCTGCATGAAACACTTTTTCAGACACATCAGCTGAGGCACTATTACCATCTAGCCTGGGTAAGCCAGAGATTACATCGCCCTTGTTGTAACTATTAGGGTAACCGCCAGCCGCCAACACTACACCAACAGAGGGCTTTTGATTCCAGCGAGTCTCCTGTGTGTTCAGCCGACCATCGATAGCGGCCAAACAGTGTTCAACCAAATCAGATTGCATACGCAACATAATTGGCTGGGTTTCAGGGTCACCAAACCGACAGTTGTACTCTATGACCTTGGGTGTGCCATCGGCCATAATCATTAGGCCCGCATATAAAAAGCCAGTATAGCTATTACCTTCCTCAGCCATACCCTTTACTGTTGGGTAAATCACCTCATCCATCACCCGCTGATAAATAACTTCATCAACAACAGGTGCTGGGGAATAGGCGCCCATTCCGCCAGTATTTGGGCCTGTGTCACCGACGCCCACTCGTTTGTGATCTTGGCTGGTAGCCATTGGCAATACGTTAGTGCCATCCGCCATCACAATAAAGCTGGCTTCTTCGCCGTCTAAAAATTCTTCAATAACCACGCGGTGTCCAGCTTCGCCAAAGGCATTTCCCGCTAACATGTCGCGCACAGCGGCCTCAGCCTCAGCCAAATCCATGGCCACGATAACGCCCTTGCCCGCAGCAAGACCATCAGCCTTTACAACAATAGGCGCGCCAATCTTATTCAGATAAGCAATGGCTGGCTCAACCTCAGTAAAGGTTTCATAAAAGGCAGTGGGAATGTCATGGCGGGCAAGAAAGTCTTTGGTAAACGATTTTGAGCCTTCCAGCTGTGCTGCACCCGATGAAGGGCCAAAGATAGGTAAATTGCGCTCATTGAAATAATCGACAATGCCATCAACTAGGGGCTGTTCCGGTCCAACAATAGTAAGACCCACATTGTTGGACTGGGCGAATTCAGCCAATGCAGCGAAATCATCGACAGTAATAGCTATATTATCAAGACTTGGTTCAATTGCCGTTCCTGCATTGCCTGGGGCGACATAGACTGTTTCTGTGCTTTTAGACTGAGATGCTTTCCAGGCTAATGCGTGTTCGCGGCCGCCTGAGCCAATAACCAATATATTCATTTATGAGCGCTTAAATTTTGAATGATAAGAAGGTTCGAATTGTATCAGAGTAGGATATGATTGCGAAAAAAAACCATGATTAATCCAATCATAAAAGCTGTAACGTAGGTCTGATAGCAAACATAATAAGGCGAACAGTATGCAAGCCCCCGTAAATAAAGCATCACCCATTATTCTTTGGTTTAGACAGGATCTAAGACTGGCAGACAATCCTGCATTATCCCAGGCCTGTAAAGATGGAGCAATTATCCCGGTCTATATTTTGGATGATAAATCAGCAGGTGATTGGGCTATGGGGGGTGCAAGTCGGTGGTTTCTTCACGAAGCCCTCAAAGCCTTAGATCACTCGCTTGACGGAAAGCTTAACCTGTTTAGTGGCGACCCACTAGAAATTCTCCAGCATCTGGTTAACACCCATAAGGCGCAAGCGGTTTATTGGAATCGCTGTTATGAGCCATGGCGCCTTAAGCGCGACACTCAGCTTAAAGTTGATTTAAAAGAGCTGGGGCTTGAGGTGAAAAGTTTTAATGCCTCGTTGTTGTGGGAGCCTTGGGAAATTCTTAAAAAGGATCAAACCCCCTACAAAGTATTTACCCCCTATTATAAGCGGGGCTGCTTGAGCCATATGCCGCCAAGAAGACCGTTACCGACCCCAGAAAATATTAATTTATTAAATAAAAGTGAATGCTCACTTACGCTTGAAGATCTTAATTTAAAGCCAAATATAAACTGGGACAGTGAAATAAGCGAAATGTGGACGGTTGACGAACAAACCGCTGATATCTATCTAGATGCCTTTCTTGAAGAGGGTATAGCCGATTACCGTGAGGGTAGAAATTTCCCAAATAAAGCCCATGTATCAAGATTATCTCCGTATTTACATCTAGGATTGATATCGCCCAATACGGCATGGCACAGGGCCAAAGATCAGGGCCCCATAGCGGCAAACGAAGACAATATTGCTGTATTCCTAAGCGAGCTGGGGTGGCGCGAATTTTCTTATTACCTGCTTTATCATTTTCCACAGTTACCGGACAAAAACCTTCAGACAAAGTTTGATCGCTTTAACTGGTCTAAAGATAATCAGCAAAGCTTGGTCGCATGGCAAACGGGACAAACCGGTTACCCATTGATCGATGCAGGCATGCGTGAACTCTATAACACCGGCTACATGCATAACCGTGTTCGCATGGTGGTAGGTTCATTTTTGGTAAAAAACCTTCTAATACATTGGCAAGAAGGCGAGCGATGGTTTTGGGACTGTTTGCTAGACGCTGATTTGGCCAGCAATAGTGCCAGTTGGCAGTGGGTTGCCGGTTGCGGCGCAGATGCGGCACCCTTTTTCAGGGTCTTTAATCCGATTACACAGAGTGAGAAATTTGATAAGCAGGGTGACTATATTCGTCAATATGTCCCTGAATTAGCCGATATGCCAGCCAAGTATATTCATGCACCTTGGCTCGCCCCTGAGGAAATATTAGCTGCGGCTAATGTGACCTTAGGTGAAAATTATCCAATGCCAATTGTGGACGTTAAGCAGTCCCGCGAATTGGCATTGGAAGAATTTAAGCGGATTAAAATCCCGGCCTAATGTCTGAAATGACGCATGCCGGTAAAGACCATGGCCATGCCATGTTCATTGGCAGCAGCAATCACTTCATCGTCGCGCATTGAACCACCAGGCTGAATAATACAGCTGATGCCGGCTTGACCTGCGTTATCAATGCCGTCTCGGAACGGGAAAAATGCATCGGAAGCCATGACTGCGCCCTTGACCTCAAGGCCAGCATGCTCAGCTTTGATCGCGGCGATACGCGCACTGTTAATTCGACTCATCTGGCCAGCACCTACGCCTACTGTCTGGTTGTCTTTGGCGTAGATAATGGCATTCGACTTAACCATTTTCGCCACTTTCCAAGCGAACAGCATATCCTTCATTTCTTGTTCAGATGGCGCTCGTTCACTGACGATTTTCAAGTCTTCTTCAGTGATCATGCCATTGTCTCTATCCTGAATTAATAGCCCACCGTTCACACGTTTGTAGTCAAAGTTTTGTGGTTTTTGATTACTCCAGTTACCGCACTCGAGTAAGCGCACATTTTTCTTGGCGCTGACTACAACCTTAGCTTCTTCAGCTATCGAGGGTGCAATAATCACTTCAACAAACTGCTTCTCACAGATAGCCGCCGCAGTTTTTGCATCTAGTTCACGGTTAAAAGCAATAATGCCGCCAAAGGCAGATTCTGGGTCGGTAATAAATGCCAGCTCATAAGCAGTGGCGATATCGACACCAATAGCTACTCCACAGGGATTAGCGTGCTTAACAATGACACAGGCTGGTTCATCAAACTGCTTAACTGTCTCAAGCGCTGAATCTGTGTCAGCGATATTGTTGAAAGAAAGCGCTTTACCCTGAACCTGTGTTGCCGTTGATACGCTGGCATCGCCTGGGTTAGCTTCTGTATAAAAGGCGGCTTTCTGGTGCGGGTTTTCACCGTAGCGCATATCCTGAGTTTTCAGATATTGAACATTGTAGGTGTTAGAAAAATCACGCGTTTGATTTTGCGTATCGCGGCCACCAAAGTGATTGGCAATCATGCCATCATAAGCGGCGGTATGTTCGAAGGCTTTAACCATTAAATCGTAACGTGTTTGGTAGTCCAGCTGACCCTGATTAGACTGCATTTCTTCAGCAATCTTAGGGTAATCTCCAGCATTAACCACAATCGCAACATCACGATGGTTTTTAGCGGCAGAACGAACCATAGTCGGGCCGCCAATATCAATATTTTCAATAGCCGTTGGCAAGTCACAGTTTGGATCAGCTACGGTTGCAGCGAATGGATATAGGTTAACCACCACCATATCAATGGCTTGGATGCCATGTTCTTCCATTACCTTTTCGTCGGTGCCGCGGCGCCCTAAAATCCCACCATGCACCTTTGGATGCAATGTTTTAACACGGCCGTCCATCATTTCAGGAAAGCCTGTGTACTCTGATACTTCAACCACCTGAATACCGTTTTCTTTTAGCAGTCGAAAGGTTCCGCCAGTGGATAATATTTCAACACCCTGCTGATTCAGTGCTTGGGCAAACTCAACAATGCCAGTTTTATCTGACACGCTAATTAGGGCTCGGGAGATTTTTCGTAATTCGCTCATTTAATCCTCGGATTTTAAAGAAGGTTGTACTGTTTTAATTTTTTGCGCAACGTGCCGCGGTTTAAGCCTAAAAGTGCGGCTGTTTTACTTTGATTTTGTCGTGTGTATTTCATAGCGGCTTCAAGCAATGGTGGCTCCACCTCTGCCATCACTATGTCATAAAGCTCTTTAGTATCTTGGCCGTCAAGATCCTCAAAATAGCGCTGCATGGCCTCAGAAACATGGTCTCTCAAAGACTTTTGTTCAGTAATCACAGGTAATTCATTGGTTAAATCATCTGCAACAGTTAGATTATCATTTTCTGGGATCATGCCGCTCGCTCCTCAAGCGAATAATTATCAAAAAACTCTCGAAGTTGCTGTTGCTGTTGCTCGCAGGTTTCAAGTTGATTGAAAATTTTGGTAAAAGCTTTGCCGTCGGTTAACCAGCTGCTGTACCAGCCAATATGCTTTCTAGAGATACGCACGCCGCCCACTTCGCCATAGAACTCATGCAGATCTGTGAGGTGTCTAGTCATAACCGCACCTACCTCTGCAATGCTCGGCTCGGGGAGAAGTTCAGCATGCTCAAGATAATGATTAATCTGATTGAAAATCCAGGGATTACCCTGAGCGCCGCGGCCAATCATTACCGCACTAGCGCCGGTTTTTTTGAGTACAGTTTCAGCCTGTGCGGCACAGGTGATATCGCCATTGGCAAATACCGGAATTGAGATAGCATCAACTACCTTAGCGATGCTGTCATATTCTACTTCGCCAACAAAACGACAGGCCTTAGTCCGCCCGTGCACTGCCAGTGCCTGAATGCCAGACTGTTCAGCAATGGTAGCAATTTCGGTAGCATTGCGATTCTGTCTATCCCAGCCCGTGCGAATTTTTAAGGTTACCGGAACATCCACAGCGTTAACTACCGCAGTTAAGATGCTCTCAACCAGTTGAGGGTCTTTTAACAGTGCCGAACCAGCGGCGCGTTTACAAACCTTCTTAGCAGGGCAGCCCATGTTGATATCAATAATTTCTGCACCCTGAGCTACATTAAATTGCGCAGCTTCAGCCATCATCTGTGGATCATAGCCGGCAATTTGAACGGATTTTGGTGAGGGTTCGTTACCGAATTGAATCCGCAGACGAGATTTTCGCGTTGACCATGTGCTCGGATCAGAGGCCACCATTTCGGAAACAACCAGCCCAGCGCCCATCTCTCGACAGAGCTGACGGAAAGGCAGGTCAGTCACCCCAGCCATAGGGGCTAGAACGGTTTTGCCATGTATTTGATAGGGGCCAATAGTAAACAAATGAAAATCTTCGTTAAAATTTAGGTTTAACCGTTAAATTGAAAACCAAAATCCATTTGGCAAGGGGGAGCAATCATACTCCTAACTGAGTTGATTAAAAAGTGATCAACTTAAAAAATTGCACAATTACTTGAATAAGTTTTCTATAAAAAAAACCAAGGAAAAAAAATCTCAAAATATACTGCTAAAATGAAAGGGAATAGGATGACAATAAAAGTCTGTCAAAGAGCGTTTTGGGGATACACCTAAGGAGAGCCGATGGATTGGCAGAGTGACATAAGCTCACAGAGCAAGAAGATGGAATCATGGAAGAAGATGTCATTGATCAAATAATGCAGATCAAGCAAATAAAAGGTCTTATACAAACCAATACAGAGGGTGAAGATGTTGCCTCAACCATTGAAGATGAGCAACTGGCGCATTTTATGAGATTCCTTGTTGGCTACGCTCCGCTTTTTGAAAAAACTGCAGAGCTAGGAGCCATTAGAAGCATTATCTTAACTAGCAATAAAAACAACAATCTGGGTGTTTTTATAGGTAAGGAGCACAGTCTGGGCGTGCTTTTTGCCAGAGGCTGTTCAATAAAAAAACTGTTTTCACAGATCAAAGCCTATCTTAATAAACTGTCGATTGGAGACGCATAATGTCCAAACTTGACAGAGAAAAGATTCTCGACGAGCTGGTATCTTTTGAGGGTATAAGTCATAGCTGCATATACCAAAATGAGCAGATTTTAGCCTCGACATTCCCATCGATAATACAGGACAAATTGTCAGGTATGGGGCGCTTTATCGATAAAATATTTTCATCTGCCCATGCAATAGACCAGGCACATGACGAAATCCATATTGAATTAGAAGAAAATACACTGATTACATACCGGGTAAATGATGACTTTTTGCTTATGTTAATGGCAACTAAGGGGATCAATTTATCTCTGGTTTACATGACCGTCAAAGCCATTGAAAAAAGCGTAAAGCTACATGGTTTACCACCACCTAAAAATACAGCCTCTATACCCGTTCCCACAGAAGTCAGTAAAGAAAAAAAAGCGCCTAATGATTACCGGAAAGAAGACATACCCGTTTGGCCTCTAAAGGGTGAATCAGAGGATGCGCCAAGCAAATTGACCAGCGAGCAAAAAGTTGAGCTTTACACCAATGGACTCAAGAAGATGTTGTTAGAGAGCTTTGGACCTGTTGGAGACATTATTTTTGAAGAAGCCTTACAGCGATGGCAGGCTTCATATCCGCTAGAAGTAGAAAGTATAGCTAAGTTAGTCGACCTTATAACGCAAGAAATTGATAGTAAAAATGAAAAGCGTTCATTTTTTAATAAAGCGGCAAGATTTATTCGCAAACCATTATCGGAGATAGGCAATGAGTAGCATTCGCTACAAAATATTATCACTATGCTTAGTACTGGCCATAGTGCCAACAGTAGCCGTAAGCGCCTATGGCGTGTACTCCACAATTAACGCATTGCAGCTCAACAGCTTAAAGGAGCAGGACACTAAAATATCCCTGCTAGGCAAGCAGTTAGACAGGGCTTTGTCAGCGGTTAAGTCTGATATATTGTATTTTAGATATTCGACATCAATGCAAGATCTCATTATAAAATCCGCAGACCCAAAGCTAACTTTTGAGCAAAGAATGGCAGCCCGAGGCCGATTGGCTAAAGATTTTCTAGCATTCTCAGAACAGCGACCTATGTATCATCAGCTGCGGTTTTTATCGAAATATGGCAAAGAAGTTGTGCGAGTCGACAGGGTGGGTGGTAAAAGCAAAATTGTCACTCAACTGGAAGATAGAAAAGGCCGTTATTATGTGAATAACACGCTGATATTAAAGTCAGGTGAGGTCATGGTGTCTCATCTGGATTTATATCGTGAGAACGGTAAGATCAAAGAGCCAGTAAGCCCAGTCATTCGCTATGGCACCCCAGTTTACGGAAGATATGGCAAGCTTCATGGGATACTGCTATTTAATGTATCTGCTAGTAATTTTCTTGAAACACTTCAACAATCGTCCACCAGTAAAAATGAACGCTTGGTCATGGTAGATCCTGATGGATACTATTTGCTGCACCCCGATAAAACAAAATTATGGGGCTCGCTGAGAGACAAAAATACCGGTGAAAGAATACAACAAGATCTGCCAAGTTTAGGCAAAAAAATAGTTGGCTTAAAAGGGCCAAGTTCACTGTTTGATGGAGAAAACATAATTACAGTAAAGCCCGTTGATAACGGCATTGATGATAATCGTAATTTAGGTTTTTTAGTCAACTTCATAGCAACGGATACAATATTTGAGCCTGCTATCAAGGCGCGAAAATTTTATATTGTAGTCACATTACTGACATTACTTTTGGCGACGGTAATTGTTTTAATTATGGCCAGAAAGATTACGCGACCTATTGTCGACCTCACTGTTGCAGCAGAGGATATGAGCAAGGGCAATATTGAAACCCCGGTTATTATTGAAACCAATGATGAAATTCATGAATTATCAAAATCCTTAGATAGATTGCGTAAATCTGTAAAAATATTAATGACGAAATACAGAAGCTAATGATTTTTCTACTATCGCTGTACCCTCATTATTTGGACAAAGCAGGGGATTAAGATATAGCTGAAATCATATTTGGGTAGTTTTCTCAGGGAGGAGAAATGACGAAAATACTATTTGTTATTGTTTTTTTGGTAATGGTTGTCGGAGCCCTGTTTTCATGGTTTTACCAACCCCTGATGGGTGTTGTATCAGTCTCTGATTTAGACGAAAAACTTAAGGTAGGTTTTATTTATCTGGGTCCCCCTGGTGACCACGGTTGGACCTATCAGCATGATCAAGGGCGATTAGCACTAGAGCGCGACCTAGGTGATCAAGTAGAAACTGTTTATGTCGAAGGTGTCCCAGAAGAGGGTCCTGCCGCTGAGGAAGCCCTAGAGCGACTCGTGAATGACGGCGCAAAGCTTATTTTCACAACATCATTTGGCTATATGGAATCCACCTTAAAAGTTGCCAAGCGATACCCCCATGTAAAATTCGAGCATGCCACCGGTTATAAAAGAAGTGAAAATGTTGCCACCTATTCATCGCGCTTTTATGAAGGTCGTTATGTCAGTGGGCAAATTGCAGGGCACCTATCCAAGACAGGCAAAGCTGGCTATGTTGCCTCTTTCCCCATCCCCGAAGTCATGCGCGGAATCAATGCATTTTTACTAGGCGCCCAGTCGGTTAATCCAGAATTTAGAATGAAAGTTATTTGGGTGAATTCTTGGTTTGACCCCGATAAAGAAGCGAATGCAGCCAAAAAATTAATAGATCAGGGCGCAGATATTTTGACCCAGCATACAGATTCCACAGCGGTGGTTCAGATTGCTGAAGAAAACAAAGTACTTGCCTTTGGTCAGGCCTCGGATATGACACCATTTGCACCGGACTACCTGCTGACCTCAATTATTAATAACTGGGGAGACTACTATACTGCAAGAACCAAGGCTGTACTTGATGGCAGCTGGTTTAGCACGGATACCTTTGGCGGTATGGATGTGAATATGGTGGTAATGGGAGCTTTTAAAAATATGCCCGAACAGGTAAAGCGCTCAGCAAAAGCAACGACAAAAGCCCTTGCTAGTGGGGGAGTGCATCCTTTTGTTGGACCCATTATTAAACAAGATGGCACTACGGTGGTTACTGAGGGTGAGAAATTATCTCTAAAGGCTCTGTTAGGTATGGATTGGTATGTTCAGGGCGTTGATGTAGTGGGTCTGAAATAGGAAGAGTGTTTTTAGCCCAGAATTTATGGTAGTTTATTAGCTGATAGCTGCACCCAGTCATCCTCAAGCGACGCCGGAGCAAACTTGAATTGTTGCGAATAGGCGGCTGAAACCTGATCAATTTGATGGCTGAGTATGCCGGATAGGCAAAGCTGACCCTTAGGAAGGGTAAGCGCGCTAATTTGTTGCGCTAAATCAATTAACGGCTTGGCTAAGATGTTGGCTACCATAATATCCGCTTTGGCCTCGGCCGGTATTTGCTCTGGCAGCAGGGTTATAAGGCGTTCATCGGGTATTCCATTGCGTTGAGCATTGTCACGGCTGGCTAATAAGGCTTGGGGATCATTGTCTATTGCCCAGACTTTTTCAGCGCCTAGTAATAGGGCGGCTATACCCAAAATACCTGAGCCACAACCAAAGTCGATAACCGTTTTGCCCTCGAGAGATTGTTTTTCTAGCCAGTTGAGGCAAAGCATGGTGGTAGGATGGCTACCGGTGCCAAAAGCCAGTCCAGGGTCAAGGCGCAAGTTAACCGCATTAGGTTCAGGTGCTTCTAGCCAGCTAGGGCATATCCAGAGTCGGCCTTCAGAGCAGGGTATAGGTTTAAAGTGCTTTTTCCATTCCTGCGACCAATCCTTATCTTCCACCAACTGCCATTCGGCTTTAATAGAAAAAGGTAATACAGCATTAATTTGTTCAATAATGGCGGCGGTATTGACTGAAGCGGAGAAAAGGGCTGTGAGTATACAGCTATCCCAGAGAGGGGTTTCCCCTACGCCGGGCTCTAAAATGGGCTGGTCTGCGGCATCTTGCAATGTCACAGAAACCGCCCCCGCATCCAAAACAGAATCTTCTATCTGTTCCGTTTGCTGGGGCGTTGCCTCTATATTTAGTTGAATCCACTGGCTAGAATCCATAGTAAGCACTCACTTTTTATTGTTGCTCTATGGAAAAGATCGATTAAAGCCCGAGCTTTTTCTCTAGATAATGGATATTCACGCCGCCTTTTTTGAATTCTTCATCGCGAACCAGGTCAGCATGAAGATCAATGTTGGTTTTAATGCCATCAATAACCATTTCATCCAGTGCATTACGCATGCGTGAAAGGGCGGAATTTCTATCGCGACCATAGGTAATAATTTTACCAATCATCGAATCATAGTTAGGTGGTACGCTGTAGCCATTGTAAATATGGGAATCTACACGCACACCATTTCCGCCGGGGGCGTGATAGGTCTTGATCGTGCCTGGTTGCGGCAAGAAGGTTTTTGGATCTTCAGCATTAATACGGCATTCGAACGAGTGACCACGGAAAACGATATCTTCCTGTTTAGTGCTAAGCGGTTTGCCGCTAGCAATAGTTAACTGCTCTTTGATAATGTCGATACCCGTAATCATTTCAGATACGGGATGCTCTACCTGAACACGGGTGTTCATTTCAATAAAGTAATAATGTCCGTCTTCATATAGGAATTCAAAAGTACCCGCACCGCGATAGTTCATTTGAACACAGGCCTCGACACAGCTGGCAAATACTGCCTGCCTAGCATCTTCAGGGATGCCTGGTGCTGGCGCTTCTTCGATAACTTTTTGATGGCGACGTTGCAGTGAGCAGTCTCGATCACCGAGATGGATAGCATTACCTTGGCCGTCGGAAAGAACCTGAACCTCGACATGTCGTGGATTCTGCAGAAACTTTTCCATGTACACAGTACCATCACCAAAGGCTGCAGCAGCCTCGGTTTTAGTAATAGCAACGGAGTTGACTAAGCTTTCTTCATTCTCAACTACACGCATACCACGACCGCCGCCGCCAGCTGCCGCTTTAACAATAACCGGATAGCCAATTCGCTGAGCGGTTGCGCGAAGTTCGTCAGGGTCTTCTGATAATGGGCCATCAGACCCAGGCACTGTTGGAACGCCCGCAACCTTCATAGCTTGAATAGCAGCAACCTTGTCACCCATGGTGCGAATAGTTTCCGCTTTAGGGCCAATAAAGGTGAAGCCACTGTTTTCGACCTGCTCTGCAAAATCTGCATTTTCAGCCAAAAAACCGTAACCTGGGTGAACAGCTTGCGCGCCAGTAACTTCCATAGCGCTAATAATAGCTGGAACATTGAGGTAGCTTTGCGGTGATGGGTTAGGTCCAATACAGACAGCCTGATCAGCTAGCTTTACGTGTTTCAGGTCGGCATCGATTTTGGAGTGAACAGCCACAGTTTTAATACCAAGCTCTTTACAGGCGCGAAGTATTCTCAGGGCAATTTCGCCACGGTTGGCGATAAGCACTTTATCCAGCATATTGCGTTTCCTAGCAGCGATTAAACAATAGTAACAATAGGTTGATCGAACTCAACGGCTTCACCGTCTTCGATCAAAATGGCACCGATGGTACCCGCTTTGTCAGCTTCAATTTGATTCATCATTTTCATAGCTTCAATAATGCAAATTACATCGCCAGCGGCAACAGTTTGGCCAACGGTAACAAACGGCGGTGCATCAGGAGCGGGGGAGGCATAAAAAGTCCCCACCATAGGTGATTTAACCGCATGACCGGCAAGCTCTTCACTTGCTGGCGCAGCTGCTTCAGCAGGTGCTGGCGCTGCTACTGGTGCAGGAGCCGCAGCCACGGGTGCCGGAGCTGGAGCGGCGGCATAGGTTACCGCAGTTCCGCCGCGACTAATTCGCACAGACTCGTCACCCTCATTAATTTCAAGTTCATTAATGTTTGATTGTTCTAGCAATTCGATTAATTTTTTTACTTTACGAATATCCATCCTGCGCTCTCAATAGTTAGGAGTTAAATTTAAGTTTTTGTAAGTACTGCCTGTAGGGCAAGTTGATAGCTGTTTGCACCAAAGCCGCAGACAACACCATCAGCTATATCTGAAAAATAGGAGTGACGTCTAAATTCCTCTCTCGCATGTACATTAGAGAGGTGAACTTCTATAAAAGGAATAGCCACGCCTAATAGGGCATCACGGAGTGCAACACTGGTATGCGTGAAAGCCCCCGGATTGAAAATTATGAAGTCGACACCTTCTTGCTTTGCATCATGTATGCGTTGAATAAGGTCGTGTTCAGCATTGCTCTGATAGCAAAGTAGGCTATGTCCTGCCTGTTCCGCTGTATGGGCAAGCTGTTGATTGATTTGCTCAAGGGTCTCTACGCCATACTTCTCTGGCTCGCGTGTACCCAGCAAGTTGAGATTAGGTCCGTTTAGAATAAGTAATTGTGACATTTAGTCCCCAACCAATGCGTTATTTGGCGCTAAGTCTGCACTAAAAACCATAGGCTGTCTATATTTTATAAGAATAATTAGAATTTAAGCGAAGATAGCAGAAATTTGCGGTATTTTCTCGTATTTTATAGGTACTTATAATTCATAGACGACCATGATAAGGCGTTTTTTGTGTATTTCAGTGCAAAAACCCACTTATTAGGCGCAAAATTGCGTAAAGTTAGCGAAAATCTTTAAAAATTAGTTAAATTGTCGCTAAAATGCATCTTTGTACTAGGTAGAGAAATAATAAACCATAACAAAATCAAACATTTTGAACCCATTTTTGAGCCTTTTAGGTGAATTTAACTGATTTTAGCGTTACTTTAAGCTTTTTTTAGAATAAAAATTAATGCTCTAGATATTAAGATGATAAAAAATAGCCCGAAGTTCTTATAAAATTCTCTATATTCGTCTAAATGGCAGAAAAATACTAAAGCTGGTCGATTTTGTTCACCAGTAGGCTTTCGGTGAGTATTTGCGGCAATACCTCGGCTTCCTTTGAGCCGCTTGAGAAAAGCAAATAAAGAGGCACACCATTACGATTGTATTGGTTAAGCAGTTGCGTGATCTGGGGATCTTTAAAGGTCCAGTCACCTTTTAAGTAAGTCACATCATTTGATTTCAGGCTGGCGTAAAATTTATCCCCCATGGCAACACGCTCATTAACTAGGCAGGTAATACACCAGTCAGCAGACATATTCACAAATACTGCAGCGCCCTGACTCCTTAATGCATCTAAACGCTGGGGTGAGTAATCTTGCCAGGGTTGAACCTGTTCGCGCTGATTAAGTTGTTTTTCAGTTACAGCCACTGCCGCGACCAGCGCTAGCACCGCTAGTAATTTACTAATAAAAATTGCACCTGATGAGTTCACTTTAGTTGCCAGTTGCCACAGCCAAATTGCCAGTACCATGAGCACTAGGCCAGTGACTACTGCGATAACAACATCGACGCCAGTTTGTCTTCCTGCTACCCATAATAACCAAAGGGCTGTTAGGTACATCGGGAACGCCAAAAATTGTTTTAGATTTTCCATCCATTGCCCAGGTTTAGGAAGTTTTGTTGCCAGTGATGGGATCAATGTCAGCGCCACAAAAGGCAGTGCCATACCCAGTCCTAAAAATGCAAAAACCAACAGTGCGACACCACTGTTCTGAGAAATGGCAAAGCCCAGTGCCGGCCCCATAAAGGGGGCTGTGCAGGGGCTAGCTACTGTTGTTGCTAGTACGCCAGTCATAAACGACGAGGTGAGACCACTGCTAGTGTTTGTGCTTTGCCCCACAGACATAAGCCCAGTGAAAATTTGCATATAGCCCGACAGGCTGAGCCCTAAAAAGGTAAATAAATAAACCAAAAAGATGACAAATCCAGGCGACTGTAATTGAAACCCCCAACCAATGGCTTCACCGCCTGCGCGCAGTGAAAGCATGAGGCCAGCAATTGCAACAAAACTTAATACCACACCTAATGTATAGGCGAGTCCATGCTGTTTTCTAGCCGAGGACGTTTGATGTTGCTGTGTAAAGCTAAGTACTTTGATTGAAAGAATGGGAAATACACAGGGCATCAAATTAAGAATTAATCCGCCGGCAAGAGCAAAGATTAAAATTAAGCCCAAAGAGAAACTGGATTGAGATGGTTGCGAAGTGGCTGGCGAAGTCTTGGCAGGCTCGCTCAGAGTTGTAATACCGGTACTGGTATCAACGGTTAATAATTCTTTGCGCGGCGGATAGCAGAGCCCAGCATCTGCACAGCCCTGTGATTCAATCTCAACAGAAATGACAGGCAGCCTGCTAGTAAAAGGGACTTCCACCGTGGTTGTGCCGTAGTAAACAACAACGTCCGCTTCAAAATACTCGTCCCACTTTTGCAGGCCGTCAGCAAAAAGCGGGGTATCTAGGCTAAGCTCATCTGAAACAGCTTTAAACTTAAAGCTTTTTTGGTAAAGGTAGTAATTATCGGCAATATCCCAGTTGAGAATAAGACGATCATCACTTAATTCCGCCTGAAGCTGAAATGCCTGATGAACGGGTAAAAATGTCGGGCCACTGTTAGTAAAATCGTTACTTTTTGAGACCGCGCTGATACTTGTCGGCGCTATTGTCGTAGAAAAAGAATCTGCAAAGCTTGGCGCTCCAATAAGCGAAGAAGCTAAGATAAGCAGTTTAAGCAGTGATTTCATCAGCAGTGCCTTTGTTACAAGTTAAATACTGTTTACGTTACTTTAACATTTTTGCACCACATGCGTGATAAACTAAATAGAATTATGGCGAATAAAACATCCAGAGGAATATCATGAAAAAAATTGCCTTTATTATTGTTGCTACCTTTATAGGTGGGTTAATACAGCCGGCTATCGCAGGTCATCATAAGTTGCAAAAATTGACTGTGGACATGGCTACAATTCGAGCGCCCATTCCCGGACATTCCATGACAGCGGGCTTTCTAACGATAAGAAATGCGGGCAAAGATAGCTGTACACTTTCTAGTGCAGGCTCAGAATTTGCTGAAAAAATTGAATTTCATACTCATCAGCACGTCGACGGTATGATGAAAATGAGACCGGTAGAATCTGTGGAAGTCGCTGGGAATAGCACTCTGGAATTTAAGCCCGGCGGACTGCATTTAATGCTGTTTGGCGTAAAAGAGGGTCAAGCTGAATCGGCAGACATAACCCTAGGGACCGATAACTGTGGCGAGATAACATTTAACGCGCCAATAAAATCCATTAAATCAGCGCCCGCTAAGGCAATGCATCATTAATCAATAAGCTGGCTGGTATTATTGCCTCGCTTTTGTCGCGAGGCTAGGCGCGGTGACTAACAATACCCTGTTGAGTGGCCAAAAATAAAATATCAGCCGGTTTTAAAGCAAATAAGCCATTGGTGACTACGCCGGTAATATGATTGATCTTCTCTTCTATATTACAGGATGAAGCCATGGGATATAAATGATGAACATCAAGGATAATATTGCCGTTGTCGGTAATTACACCTTCTCTCCATACTGGGTCGCCGCCTAATTTTACTAGTTCGCGTGCCACATGACTGCGCGCCATAGGAATCACTTCCACAGGCAGCGGGAAAGTGCCCAGCGCATCGACCCATTTACTTTCATCCGCAATACAGACAAATTCTTTAGCAACCGCAGTGACAATTTTTTCTCGGGTGAGTGCCGCGCCGCCGCCTTTAATCAGCTCTAATTTTGGATTGGCTTCGTCGGCGCCATCAATATAAATGGTGACTTCATCGACCTGATTAAGGTCAAACACGTCAATGCCGTGCGAGCGCAGGCGTTCTGCCGAGCCTTCAGAGCTAGCGACCGTACCTGCAAAAAGATGTTTATGCTCGGCAATTTGATCGATAAAGCAGTTGGCAGTTGAGCCAGTGCCAATACCGACAATGCTATCCGCTTGTATTTTTGTTAGGCAGTATTCCACTGCAGCCTGTGCAACGGCTTGCTTAAGTTGATTTTGATCCACGGATAACCTCAATAAGCTGATATTTTTATTGTTTTTATATTAACATGACGTCTTGGCTAAATCATTACGGAAAAAGCATGTCGCAAAATTATGTACAAAAAATTCAAGATGCCGATATTTATGATCTGGCAATTGAAACGCCGATTGATAATGCGCCTCTTTTGTCTCAGCGCTTGAACAATCGGGTTTTGTTAAAAAGAGAAGACTTACAGCCAGTTTTTTCTTTTAAATTGCGCGGCGCCTATAACAAATTACTGAATCTTTCAGAGAAGCAACTAGCCACGGGTGTTGTGGCGGCTTCCGCTGGTAACCATGCTCAGGGTCTTGCTTTAGCGGCAAAGAAAATGGGTATAGCGGCAACCATTGTTATGCCTCGAACCACACCCAGAATTAAAGTTGATGCAGTTCGCTCACGTGGCGCTGAGGTAGTGTTGGTTGGCGATAGTTATGATGAAGCAGCCGCACATGCTACCGAATTAGTTAAACAGCAGGGCCTAACCTATATCCATCCTTTTGATGATCCAGATGTGATTGCAGGTCAGGGTACCATTGGTAAAGAAATTCTCAATCAACACCCCGAGCACTTAGACGCAATTTTTATTGCTGTGGGTGGGGGTGGACTCTGTGCCGGTGTGGCTGCCTATATTAAGCAATTGCGACCAGAGATAAAAATCATTGCTGTTGAATCGGATGACGCTGCCTGCTTGGATGCCGCCTTAAAGGCGGGTGAGCGAGTAATTCTAGATCAGGTGGGTATTTTTGCAGACGGTACAGCGGTTGCACAGATTGGTGAAGAGACATTTCGGCTATTAAAAGATTTAGTCGATGAAGTCATTACTGTTAGCACAGATGAAATTTGTGCGGCAATTAAAGATGTTTATAACGATACCCGTGCTATCTGTGAGCCCTCGGGTGCCTTGGGTACTGCGGGTTTAAAAAAATATGTAGAAAAGCATGGTGTTAAGGATCAGACCCTTCTGTCTGTTCAATGTGGCGCCAATATTGACTTTGATCGCCTGCGATATATTTCTGAGCGCACGCAAATTGGTGAGAAGCGTGAAGCCGTTCTCGCTGTAACCATTGACGAAAAGCCCGGCAGCTTCCAAACCTTTTGCGGGGTTTTGGGTCGACATGGTATCTCCGAATTTAATTACAGATACAGCGATGAAACACAGGCGCATATTTTTGTGGGTGTTCAGGTGGCAGGGGACGAAGACCGCTACGCGCTGGTGGCCGATTTGCAGAAAAAAGGCTATGAGCTATCAGATTTAACTGATAATGAAATGGCAAAGTTGCATATTCGCCACATGGTCGGTGGTCGTGCCGCGAAGATTAAGGAAGAACAGGTATTCCGTTTTGAATTTCCTGAGCGTCCGGGCGCATTACTCAACTTTTTAGCCCAGTTGGGGGGTCGCTTTAATATCTCAATGTTTCATTACCGCAATCATGGGTCTGCGTTTGGCAGGGTGCTAGTGGGCCTTCAGGTCGCTGTGCAAGATCGCGAAGAACTTAAGGCGTTTTTAGACGATTTAGGTTACCGCTATGCCGATGAAACCGATAATCCAGCCTATCAGTTTTTCTTGAGCTAGTTCTTTGGGCTAGCCTCGCGGCTTAGATAGACAGATATTCTTTTTCTGTAACTATGCCTGAAACAGGGATATCCCAAGGCTGAGGTTTGATCCCTTTAAGCTCCTGAAAGCTATAGGCAAGCCCAATTAGTTTTGGCGAGGGGCTTGGCTTTTTAGCCGTAAATGCGAAGGTACGATCATAGAACCCACCCCCCATACCTAGCCGACTGCCCCGTGAATCAAAGCCAACCAATGGCATCAAAATAAGGTCTAGGCTCCACGGCGGTGATAGCGTAGCACTTTTAATGCAGGGTTCCAGAATACCAAATCGATTACTGACCAATGCGCTATTGGGTTTGACCTGCGCGAAGTGAAGCCGGTTTTGTTTAAAGGGATGGATAGCGGGTAAAAAAAGCTGTTTGCCAGATTTTTGGCAAATATCATAAATAATTGAAGGATTAACTTCGCCTTCATTGGCTAAATAAATACCCAGGCGTTTGGCGCGAAGAAAAAATGACTGCGAGCAAAGATTGGCCGCGATTTGATCGGCCATAACCGCTTGCTGTTTTGGCGATAGTTCGCGTCGTTGGCTGCGTAATAGTTTTCGCGTTTTAGCCGTATCCATAGCATTTATTCTTATAAGAAAAGTAGCCCAGAGTGCCGCTGTCAACGTGGCCTTGAACCGAAAAGTTCAAGGGGGCGACTCCCGCAACAAATCAGGCGGTCCGACAAGCGGCATAGCACAACATCGCTGACTAAGAGTTACCAAAAGGATAGTATCGGCTCAGGGACTTCTTGACTGGCAAACACTCCAGGATTGGATGCATTATACCAAAGCTTGGGCCTCAAGCATTATTTTTTGCTTACAATTTAGGACTTACTGGTCAGTGATTTTAGTTGGTGATCTCGATTAGCGCAGAATCAATTTTTGAATTCATAGTTTGCAGTAAATCTGAAGCAAAGGAATTTTCTTTGGCAGAGGTTTCGGTAAGAATTAAATCGTGGGCTAGATTCAGTGCCGCCATAACCGCAATTCTTTCGAGGCCAATAATTTGCGAACCATTGCGAATTTCTTCCATTTTTTCGTTGAGCAACTCAGCCGATCGCTCGAGCGCTTCTCGCTCTTCGGGTTGGCAGTTAACTTGGTATTCTTTACCTAAAATGTAAATTTTAAGAGAGACAGTCGACATGATAAGTTACTCCGCACTCAGCGTTCTTAGGCGATCAATCATAACTTTGATTTTTTTACGTGCCGTTTCATTTTGCTCCAGCAGCGCGCCGCGTTCGCCCACTAATCCAGCCTCACGTTCACGTAAGGAGGCGTTTTCTCGCTTCAACTGTTGGCAGGTTGTGATTAGTTGATCGAGCTTTTGTTCAAATTCTTCCGTATCAGTCATTAGAGCAATCTTAATTTTATAGCAGTTCTGGTAGAATAGCTTACTATAGGCATTGCGACCAGCGTGGTCAATTCTAGAAAGCTAATCTGGAAGTAGAAATTATTCATAATGGCCATAGGTGCCATTATTTTTTATGAGGTGATACGGTGACATTTGAACAACTTGAAGATCTTTTCTATGAGTTAAAAATACAGGCAAGTGCGCCAGGATTTCATGGATTTTTGTGTGGAAGGCTGAGCTGTGGGGCTGTTGAGATGAAAGATTTAATTGACTGCTCCAGCCAATGGTTGGGTCTAGAAGATGAGGCGGCTAAGGGTGCGTTTAATGCCTTTGAAACATTCTATCAAGAGACTCTTAGCGACTTGCAGGATATAAGTTTTCTTTTTAAGCCGCTATTACCTGATGATGAGTTACCGCTCAGCGAACGACTCGCTGCTGTAAGTGAGTGGTGCAAAAATTATCTCTCTGGAGTAGGAGAGGGCATGGGTGAAGAATTTGAAGTGTCTGAAGACGGCAAAGAAGCGTTGCAGGATATTTCTGCCATCGGCCAAATTTCTACCGAATTTGATGATGGAGAAGATGAAGAAGAAGGTGAAAAGGATTATCTTGAGTTAGTTGAATATATTCGTATCGCTGTTCAGCTTATCTTTACCGACTTAGATCCGTCAGCAGAGACTGAGCCAGAGCCTACATTCCACTGAGGTTGAGTGAATATAGTTAACCATGATTTCGAAAAAAGAATATGCGGGTAGGCGCAAAGATCTGATGTCGATGATGGCAGATAACAGCATTGCTGTTATCGCTGCTGCGCCCGAGAAGGTGCGTTCTAAAGATACACTTTATCCCTATAAACAAAGTACTAATTTTAGTTATTTAAGTGGTTTTTCTGAACCCTGTGCGGTGATGTTATTAATCCCAAACCGCCAACAGGGGGAATGCGTGCTTTTTTGTCGAGACAAGGACCCATTGCGTGAAACCTGGGATGGTCTTCGTTTAGGCCCTATTGAAGCAAAGCGGGCGTTAGCGCTTGATGATGCATTTCCGATTGATGATATTGACGATATTTTGCCCGGTTTACTCGAGGGTAAAAGCCATATTTATTATTCTGCTGGAAAGGACAAAGCATTTGATAAGCAGCTTATTCAATGGGTTGATGAGGTCACCCTAGACAAGGAATCGGATTCTGAACCCTGCTGTGAACAGGTGGACCTAGATCATCTATTGGCTGAATTGCGGCTCATTAAATCCGCCGCTGAAATTAAACTCATGCGCAAGGCGGCAGATATTTCAGCAGAGGCACATTGTCGGGCCATGCGCTTCTGTCAGCCAGGGCAATACGAGTATCAGTTACAAGCAGAAATAGAGCATCAGTTTATGACCTCTGGCGCAACTGGCCCCGCCTATACCAGTATTGTCGGCGGTGGCAAAAATGCCTGTATTCTGCACTATATAGAAAACCAATCAGCTTTAAAGTCAGGTGATTTAGTCTTAATTGATGCCGGCTGTGAATATCAGAATTACGCTGCGGATATCACCAGAACCTTTCCTATTAATGGGAAATTTAGCACAGCTCAGGCCGCTATCTACGATGTTGTATTGGCGGCACAGAAGGCGGCGATTAACTGCATTAGTCCCGGCGTCACCTATGACCAAGCAAATAAGGCAACCATTGAGGTTATTACTCAAGGATTAGTGGAATTGGGGATTCTTACAGGCGATGTAGACCAGCTAATTGCCGAGGGTGCTTACCGCGAATTTTATATGCATAGCGTCAGTCATTGGCTGGGTATGGATGTGCATGATGTGGGTGATTATAAAATTAATAATCAATGGCGCGTCTATGAGGCTGGCATGCTATTAACCATTGAGCCCGGTATCTATATTGCCGCAGACAATCAAAATGTCGATAAAAAATGGCGCGGTATCGCCGTGCGAATTGAAGATGATATTCTTGTGACCAAAGCGGGTCGCGAGGTGTTGACCGATGGGGTCCCCAAGCAACGCGATCAAATAGAGAGCCTGATGGCATGAGCCAATTAAAACAGCCTTATGATATTGCCATTATTGGCGGCGGCATGGTCGGCATTAGTCTGGCATTACTTCTGGCACAGCAAAAACGTTGGAAGGTATTGGTTCTAGAGTCTCAGTCAATTCATCAGGGAGAAATCCCTCAGTACAGCCCAAGTTTTGATGCCCGCTCGACCGCACTTTCATGGAGCAGTCGCTGTATTTTTGAAAAACTGGGTGTTTGGCAAAAAATTCAACAGCATGCTCAGTCTATTGCGACTATTCATGTCAGTGACCGCGGGCATATGGGACTAACCCGACTGCAGGCTCAAGAGGCAGGGGTAGAAGCACTGGGTTATGTGGTCGAAAATAGTTGGCTGGGTTCAGTGTTAATGCAGCAGCTTGCTCAGACAGATATTGAGTTGATTGGCGATGCCAAAATACAGGCTATTCAGCCCAAAGCTGATTCAATGCAGTTAACCGCGACCTTGGAAACCCAAGAGGTTGAGATTAATACCCGACTTCTGGTGGTTGCTGATGGCGCTGATTCGTCCAGTGCAAAATTATTGGGTATTCAGCCACAGAAAAAAGATTATGGCCACAGCGCTATTATTGCCAATCTCAGTTTAGAGGCCGCCCATCAGGCGATTGCCTACGAAAGGTTCACTGATCAGGGACCTATGGCATTGTTGCCACTTGCAGACTATAAAAATACCCCGCGAAGTGCGCTAGTTTGGACTCAGCCCAATCATCAGGCGCAAGAATTGATGGCGACCGATGACAGTACATTTATTAACCAATTACAGGCGCGCTTTGGTGATCGCTTGGGTCAATTTAGTCAGGTAGGCGAGCGAATTAGCTACCCCCTTACTCAAACCCTGAGTGAAGAGCAGGTGCGCAGACGCCTGGTGATTGCCGGCAATGCGGCCCATAGCCTGCATCCGGTTGCGGGCCAAGGGTTTAATCTATCGTTGCGCGATATGGAATCACTAGTCAACGGACTTGCACGGCAACCCATGGATACAGATGTGGGCGCGCTTGAAACATTACTCAGCTATCAGGATCAGCGCACACAGGACCAACGCAATACACTGCTTTTTACTAACGGGCTTAGCAAGCTGTTTGGCCTTAGCTCGCCGGCGGTAGCACTGGGCCGAAATTCAGGCTTATTAATGATGGATTTAGTGCCATCCCTACGCAATCAATTCGCCCATTTCGGTATGGGTACTCAACAGTCTGGGGCCGATTATGTCTAGCCGCCTAAACTGCGATTTTGATGTTGTGATTGTGGGTGCCGGTGCCGTGGGCTCGGCGGCCGCCTGCCTGTTATCGCAGATCAATCATCAGGGGCAGTCGCCACTAAAAATAGCGCTGATTGAATCACAGCCTGCGCCGAATTTTACTGTCGAAAAAGTCGATCCACGAGTCGCCGCACTCACCGAAAAAACCCGCTCGATATTTCAGCAACTTGGTATTTGGGATGCGGTTAAAGCCAAGCGCGCTGCGGCCTATCAGGCGATGAATGTCTGGGATGCCGAAGGCACCGGAAGAATTACCTTTGACTGTCGTCAGGTACAGCAACCCAACCTAGGGCATATTGTGGAAAACAGCGCATTGGTTTCATCGCTGATAGAACAGGTTGAGCAGCAACCCAATATTGAATTATTTTGCCCATCAACCATTACAGATTATTTGCTTGATGACCATGCCTTAAGTATCAGTCTTGATAGTGGTCAGACAGTCACTACCCAGTTATTAATTGCCGCCGATGGGGCGAATTCTGCCGTAAGAGAGCACTTTCAATTTGCTACCAAACAATGGGATTATCAGCAAAAGGCTATAGTGACCACTATTTATACCGAGCAGTCCAATCAGAAAACTGCATGGCAGCGTTTTATGCCCACCGGCCCGCTGGCGCTTTTGCCCCTCGACGATATAGAGGGCGCTCACTGCTGTTCTATTGTTTGGTCTCAGGATACCGAAGAGGCCGAGCGCTTAATGGCCCTCGATGATGACGCATTTTGCCAAGCCCTGTCTCAGGCCAGCGAGCACTGCTTGGGCAAGATTTTAAAAACAGAAAAGCGCCACATGATTCCTCTGCGTCAATCCCATGCCATTGATTATGTGATGCCAAGAGTCGCGCTTTTGGGCGATGCGGCACACAGTATTCACCCCCTAGCTGGGCAGGGTGCTAATCTAGGGTTTTCAGATGCATTGGTTTTGGCAGAGGAAATTGCCAGCGCCTATAAGAGGCAACTGGATTTGGGCGACCTTTCCCTTCTAAAGCGCTATCAGCGTCGCCGTAAGCCTGAAAATCTCGCAGCAATGGCGGCAATGGAAGGCTTTAAGCGCTTATTTGGCGCGCAAAATTCCACTATCAGATTGATTCGTAACTATGGATTGTCAGCAATCAATGGCTTGGGAGCGATTAAAAATAAGCTGATAAAGCAGGCTATGGGATTATAATTTCCTTATTTATCGTATTTTTCAAGTAAACAAGATCTATTTCAATATCACTTCAGCCGCTTAGGTACTAGTACTACTAGTACCTTTGGGCTACATACAAAGTATTACCTTGTCTCTACACTGATCTGCCGAGTTCTTGTAATAACGCGTTCATAAAATAATAGGCTTGGAGATAATAATAATGAAATATCCTAGGGTAATTTTACTGTTAGTTTTTTTGAGTTCGGCGACTCAAGCCGAACAGTATCGTTGGGATTATATGGATATTGGGGTCAGTAATGATGGCCTTGGCAAAGGGATGACATTTGCTGTAGCTAGCCACACAGTGGGTAATTTTTTTGCTCGAGCAAACCTGATGCGCAACCAGCAAAAAACTTCCACAAAACCCATAAGTAGTCTGTATTCTTTTTACACCATCGGTTATCAGTATTGGATAATTTATGCTGAGGCGGGGGTTAGTCAGTATGACATCTGTTGGTATGCTTGCATGGATTATTCAGGCGATTTGGCAATGCTTGGTTTGGCAGGAGGCTCCGGCAAACTAAGGGCTAAGTTGGGTACAGGCAGACTAAATTTGATGGAGCAGCAGTGGTTGATCGTTGAGGCGGATGCCAGTTATGCGTTTAATGATAATTTGGGTATTAGCCTAGGCATTACCGACCTTGATGAGCTAGGCGGTAAGGTGACCAAGCTCGGGATAAGACTAAGTTGGTAAACCAATTAGTGCTTCAGGCTGATGAGCTTAAAAGAACCATTATTGGCCATAACATCAATCTGCGTAAAGTAAGGTTTGGCTTTATGCTCTAAGGGTATGAAGGTGTTAACCACAAACAGTGCCCGCCCAGACCGGTTGAGCAAACGTTTGGTTTGACTCAGAAATTTAATCGCTAGCTGATCATCTACCGCAAAGCCACTGTGAAAGGGTGGGTTGCAGAGAATAGTATCAAAGGTCTCTGCGATATCGTCGCCGGCATCTGTGGCTAGCGCATCCCATTCAATATGGCTTAGAGGTTTTAAATTTTCCTTTACGGCTAATAAGGCAGCGGCATTGTTATCGGTTGCCATGATGCGATTAAAGCCAAATTCACTGGCGCTTAAGGCGATATAGCCATAGCCGCAGCCCAAGTCGAGTAAAGTCTGGGGTGCACTTTTGTAGTCTTTTAAAAACGCGGGCAAATGGTCAATTAAAAAAGCACTGCCGCGATCAATTTTGTCCCAGCCGAAAATACCGGGTTTTGACTCTAGACTTAGGTTGTCCGCCAACTGAATCGGTCTAAGTGCGGCATAATTTTTGTCATTTAGTGGTGCTGTTTCATTGCTGTGTAATTCAATAGATGCAATATAGGCCCTGCCGTGCTTTTCTGAATTAACCGGGTTGCCAAACAGTTTTCCTGCCTGCTTAACATAGCTTTTAACGCCTTCATTTTTTTCGCCACTTAGCACTAGTTTGCCATTGGGCTTGAGCAGTTTTAATGATTGGTTAATCACATGATGCGAACTTGCGCGTTCTTTGGAGACTCTAAAGAGTACGCCATCAAAACTATTATCTGAGTAGGCGGAGAAATCAAAATCGTTAAATTGGCAATCAATGCCAGCGGCCTTTGCGCCGCGCGCGATTTCAAGACGATTGCTTATGGCGGTGCAAGTTCTCTGATCATGACTGCCGGCTGTAAGCCAGTCACTGGCCTGCCAATTTTCATCCGCAACAATTAACCAGTGCCCGGTGCAGTCCATAAATTGCTGCAGCAAAAGGGAAATAGATTTATCAGATACTCTGCTCATTGGATGGATGCAATCTCTTCTTCGGTCAGAGGCCTGTAGTCGCCGGGCTCCAATTCGGGATCCAGTGCAATGCCGCCAATCTGCAAGCGATGTAGGCTGACCACTTCATTGCCCAGTGAGGTAATCATGCGTTTTACCTGATGATATTTACCCTCACTAATACTCAGCTGAATATGATGGTCATCGATCACTTGCATGGTTGCCGGCAAACAGCGGCGTTTTTCGCCCTCAAGAGCAATGCCTGCTTCGAGCTTTTTGTGGTAATCCTCGCTTACCGCATTCTCAAGTTCCACGGCATAGATTTTTTTACAGTCTGTTCTGGGCGAGGTCACAATATGATTCCATTGCCCATCGTCGGTAATCAATAGTAAGCCGGTAGTATCTATGTCCAGTCTTCCCGCAATTTGTAGCTGATCATTGCGATGCTCATAAATCAGATCCAAAGCGGTTGGGTTGGTATGATCTTTGGTGGCAGAGACAACACCCGCTGGTTTATTCATCATAAAATAGCGGGAGGTCATTAGCTGAATAGTTGAACCTTCAATGGCAATTTCTTGGTCATCGGTGACTTTCTGTGAGCCGCTTTTTGCAGTCTCATCATCAATACTCACCAACCCCGATTTTATGAGTTTTTTAACATCAGTTCGGGATAGGTCGGTGGCATTACTAATATATTTATCAAGACGCAACTTATTGACCCTTTAGGCATTGAGCGGCTTGTTTCGCGAAGTAGGTCAAAATACCATCTGCTCCAGCACGCTTGAATGCAAGTAAGGATTCCATAACCACCTGATCGCTTTCTAGCCAGCCCTTTTCTACTGCGGCGCAGATCATGGCGTACTCACCACTCACCTGATAGGCAAAAGTCGGTGCCTTTAGCTCGTCTTTTACTCGGCGTACAACATCTAAATAAGGCATGCCGGGTTTAACCATAATCATATCGGCGCCTTCATCGAGGTCGAGGGCACATTCATGGATCGCTTCATCGCTATTCGCAGGATTCATTTGATAGGTTTGTTTGTTGCCACCAGCTAAATTAGAGGCTGAGCCAACGGCATCGCGGAAGGGGCCATAAAAACTAGACGCATACTTTGCTGAATAGGCCATAATTTGAGTGTTAATAAAGCCTTCGTCTTCAAGAGCCTCACGAATAGCACCAATTCTGCCATCCATCATATCGGATGGGGCAACAATATCTGCCCCCGCTTGGGCATGGGATAGGGCCTGTTTGACCATAACCTCTACACTGACATCGTTTAAAACGTAGCCGCTATTTTGATCAATAATGCCGTCTTGGCCATGGGTGGTGAACGGGTCTAAGGCCACATCAGTAATTACTCCCAGATCAGGCACCTGGGCTTTGATGGCTTTAACCGCTCTTTGAGCTAGGCCTTCAGGATTATAGGCCTCTTCAGCCAGCAGTGATTTTTGGCTATCACCTACTACTGGAAATAAGGCTACTGCAGGAATTCCCAAGTCGAAAACCACCTGAGCTTCTTTGACCAATAAGTCGATTGAAAGCCGATTAACGCCGGGCATGGATTCTACAGCCTGAGATTCATTGCTTCCCTCAACCACAAACAGAGGCAAAATGAGATCATTAACATGCAACTGTGTTTCACTATTTAAGCGACGAGAGAAATCCTCGCTTCGATTGCGGCGCATGCGGGTGTAAGGGAACGGCCCTCGGCTTGTTTTTAAGCTCATAAACACTCCGTTAGTGTTGGCTATTTTGGTCTAAACTACTTTCTGAATGCGTATCATACGCAAAAATGGACCTGGAGGAACCTATGACGATAGCATTTTGGACAATATTAGCCGCGATTGCCTTACCTTGGCTGATGGCGGTGCTTAAGAAAAGCCCGTTAGCTGTTAGCGGAAAATATAGCAACAGAGCTCCCAGAGCAATGCAGCCCAAACTTCAGGGTTTTAGTCAACGAGCGCATTGGGCGGAACAGAACAGTTTTGAAATATTACCGGCTTTTATTGCCGCTGTATTTGTGGCACATTTTGCCGGCGCTGAACAGGCAACAGTGGATCAGTTAGCGATTGGCTTTATAGTTTCTCGAGTTCTGTACTCTATTTGCTACCTAATGAACTGGGCAAGCCTTAGATCCCTTGTTTGGATGGTCGGGCTACTGTTTATCGTTGGCCTGTTTGTTGTTTCCGCTTAGCTTTTTTATTACAGCTTTTTGAACGATTTTTCTGCCGCATCCAGCGTAAACTGGATATCCTCATCAGTGTGAGCGGCTGACATAAAGCTTGCTTCATAAGAAGCCGGTGCCAAATAAACACCCTCGTCTAGCATATGATGGAAAAACTTGGCAAATTGCTCAGTATCACAGTCCATCACTTGCTGATAATGAGTGATCTTCTCTTCTTCACTAAAGAAAAAGCCCCACATAGTACCCACATGGTTACTAGTCATGGGAATTCCCGCTTGAGTGGCTCTTTCGACCAAGCCTTTGACTAATCTGTCTGTACGCTCAATCACTGGATCTAAAAATCCCTCAGCAGAAACTAGCTCAAGGGTTTTTAAGCCGGCAGCCATGGCCACGGGATTACCCGACAATGTGCCCGCCTGATAAACCGGCCCTAGGGGAGCAATATATTCCATAATTTCGCGCTTGCCGCCAAAAGCACCTACTGGCATACCGCCGCCAATGACCTTGCCAAGACAAATTAAATCAGCATCCAAATTATAATGACCTACTGCACCAGTCTGGCTAATTCTAAATCCGGTCATTACCTCATCGGCAATTAATAGCGCACCACTGTTTGTACAGCATTCGCGCAGGCATTCAAGAAAGCCCTCAACAGGAGGTACGCAATTCATATTGCCGACAACCGGCTCAAAAATAATACAGGCTATTTGATCACCGATTTCTGAAAATACCTGCTTAACCTGTTCCATATTGTTGTATGAGAGCGTGATAGTGTGATCGGCCAAACCATCGGGTACGCCAGGCGAACTGGGAACACCCAGAGTTAAAGCGCCAGAGCCGGCTTTTACCAACAGTGAATCTGAGTGGCCGTGATAACAGCCCTCAAACTTTACAATTTTATCTCGCCCTGTGTAGCCCCTTGCTAATCGAATAGCACTCATCGTAGCCTCGGTACCAGAGTTGACCATACGTACCATTTCCATACCGGGCACAATGGAGCAGATCTTTTCAGCAAGCTGGATTTCTAGTTCGGTGGGGGTGCCAAAAGATGTCGCCTTATCTAGCTGAGTCTTGATAGCCTCAACCACTTCTGGGTGACTATGACCGAGAAGCATAGGGCCCCACGAGAG
>JAHEHM010000055.1 GCA_024644585.1 Porticoccaceae bacterium
ACGGGGATTTGGACGATTCCAGAGATTAGCTATGTGGGTAAAAACGAAGCCGAATTGACCGAGCAAAAAATCCCCTATGAAATTGGCCGCGCCTATTTTAAAGATTTAGCACGGGCGCATATTTCTGGTGAAGAAGTGGGCATGCTGAAAATTTTATTCCATCAGCAAACCCTGGAAATTCTGGGCATACACTGCTTTGGCGCCGAAGCTGCTGAAATTATTCATATTGGCCAAGCGATTATGAACCAAGAGGGTGAAGCCAATAGTATTAAATATTTCTTGAGAACCACCTTTAATTACCCAACTATGGCAGAGGCCTATCGTGTCGCTGCGCTCAATGGTTTAAATAGAGTAAGCCGCGAAAGTCGTCGCGCTGACCCCAAACAACAGCTCAGCTAGTAGTAAAATAATTATTCAATTCGGTAGTACCCAGAGTTGTGCCATTACTGGGTTTACTGTTTAATCTGTGCATGAAATCTAATCTGTCATTTTATATCGGTATGCGATACGCCCTCAGCAAACGCAAAGAGGGTTTTTTGTCGTTTATCTCAGGGTTTTCATTCTTCGCTATGGCCATTGGCGTCATGACCTTAATTGTTGTCCTATCGGTAATGAATGGCTTTGATCGCGAAATTAAACATAGATTGCTTAATGTTATACCTCATATCACCTTAACTGATCGCAATGGCCTCAGCACTCAACAGATTGATCAGCTGTCCGCTCAGTTAGCACAGGCCAGTCCACAAATTAGCTCGATAACGCCACATCTAGAGAATCACGCCATGTTAGCTGCAGAAAATCGCCAGCAGGCGGTTGTGGTCAGAGGAATCAGTGATTCATGGCCATCTGCGGAGTTGCTTGGCGATAACATGCTGATCGGCTCTGTTGACGATTTACAGCCGCGACAATTCGGTATTTTGCTAGGAAGCCAACTTATTAGGCAGCTTGGGCTTTCCATTGGTGATCAGGTTGAGCTTATTTTACCAACGCTATCGGTAACACCCTTAGGCGTCTTTCCGCGTTTAAAACGCATGACAGTGCTCGGTGTGTTCGAAGTAGGGGCGCAGGTTGATGCTACAACTGCCTATATTCATGAGATGGACGCACGCTTGCTTATGCGTTATCAGGATACCTATCCAGGGGTTCAGATACAGCTGCATGACCCGTTTACCGCAGATATGATTGTCGAAGAGCTTGCAGAAATATTGCCTAGTACTTTAGATAAACAGTCATGGACAGCTCAGATGTCTACCTTATTTCAAGCGATGCGTATGGAGAAAACCGTGGTCGGCCTTTTGTTGTCCGTGGTTATAGCCGTTGCTGCTTTCAATATTATTGCCTGCTTAGTGCTGATGGTTGCTGATAAGCGTAAGGATATTGCGGTATTAAGAACCCTTGGTGCCCGATCTGATCAAATTGTTAAATTATTTATTATTCAGGGCTCTGCCATAGGGATTCTAGGCGCATTATTTGGCTTAATAGCGGGTTGTATAGTTGCGCTATCTATTGCTGATATTATTTCTTTTGTAGAATCTATCACCGGACAGTCGCTGTTTGATCCCAGTATTTACATGATTAGTGCGTTGCCCAGTAAATTATTATTAAATGATGTATTGATGGTGGTGATTGGCGCTACCTTAACCAGCCTATTGGCTACCATTTACCCCGCATGGCGAGCAGGACAAATTTTGCCAGCAGAGGCCCTTCGTTATGACCAATAAAACTATTCTTAACGCCTCTCAATTACAAAAAGACTATTCTCAGGGAAATGCGGGCGCTGTGCTTCAGGTCATTAAAAATATCGATCTTGATATATCCGAGGGTGAAAAGTTAGCCATTATTGGTGTTTCAGGTTCGGGTAAGTCGACATTACTTAACCTGTTGGGGGGGCTAGATGATCCCACTCAGGGTACAGTAACGCTGTGTGGCAAGCAGTGGAGTCAATTAAGCCCCACAGACAGGGCGGCATGGCGCAACCAGCATATTGGTTTTGTTTACCAGTTCCACCATTTGCTTAATGAGTTTTCTGCCTTAGAGAATGTCAGTTTGCCCAATTTAATCAGTGGTAAAACTCCTGTAGAGGCACAACAGGAGGCTGTTCAGCTGTTAACTAAGGTGGGTTTGTCTGACCGATTACATCATCGGCCGGCTGAGCTATCAGGCGGTGAACGTCAGCGAGTTGCCATCGCTCGAGCGTTGGCCTGTAAGCCATCATTAGTGTTGATGGACGAGCCTACAGGTAACCTAGACCCAAAGACTGCAGAGGCGGTTTTAGATCTCTTGATAGAGCTTAATAAAGACCTAGGTATCAGCCTGGTTGTTGTGACTCATGACCCGTTAATTGCTCAGCGTATGGACCGTACTGTGCGTCTTGAAGAGGGCATGTTGGAGCCTCAGCTTGATTAGATCCATAGCCTTTTCCATTGGCCTGCGATATTTCCTTTCTGGCGGTCATAACAACCGCTTGGTGTCGTTTATTTCCCTGTTAGCGCTGGGCGGTCTGTCACTGGGTGTCGGCTTGCTTATCTTGGTACTCTCAGTAATGAACGGCTTTGACAGGGAGATGCGAGATCATGTGTTATCAATTGTTCCACATGTTGAGATCACCCAGCCAAATTATCGAGGTGATTGGCAGGCGCAGGCAGAACTTCTTGCCACAGTCTCCAATGTCACAGAGGTCAGTGTTTTCAATCAGGTTGAAGGGCTCATATTTTCCGCAGATAAAACAAGACCAGTTCAGCTGTTAGGCCTTGATGGTAACTTGGCTCCTAGTGGGCTGATGAGGCTGTTGCATGCCAGTGGTCACAGCGTACCCGATGATAGAGAGTTATTACTACCCAGTGCTATAGCTAAAAAGCTCGATCTGGTTGTGGGTCAAATGGTCAATGTTATCTTACCTTCTAACGAAAATCGTATCGCCAAAGCCGTGCCTTTAAAATTGGTGGGGCTATTTGATACTCAAACAGAGTTAGATCAAATGTTGGGCATTGTCTCGCTAGAGCAGGCGGCTAATCTTTCTGGCAGTGGGGCGGCGATAAGGGGTTTTCGGGTCCAGATAACGGATCTATTTGATGCCCCTGTAATGGGGTATAGGTTGCTAAGTCAGTTGCCCAATGGCTTTCAATCAAAGGATTGGATCAAAACCTATGGCAATCTCTACCACGCGATACAGCTTTCAAGAAATATGGTGGGTTTGTTGGTCTTTCTTAT
>JAHEHM010000061.1 GCA_024644585.1 Porticoccaceae bacterium
TGCCGAAAACTCGACAAGCATCTCAATGGACGGATGATGGTTTATAACTTTACTCATTTATTAACTCTTCTCTAAATTCTGGTGCAACCAAGATCTGTAACTTTTGCAGACCTAAACGCACTCTTGATTTAACGGTACCTAGGGGTAATCCAAGTTCATTGGAAGCTTCGGCGTGGGATTTCCCTTCTAAGTAGACTTTTCTTAGAATTTCATCCTGTTCACGCGGGAGTTGTCCAAGGCTTTCACGCACCTGTTCTTCGGTTTTCTTCTGTCTGAACAATGAAACTGGTGTTTCTTCATCAGGTTCATGCCAGAAGTCTTCATTTTCCAGAGGTAAATGCTGCGTATTACATTTGCGACGCAACATATCAATACGACAATTTCTTGCAACGGTATAGATCCATGTAGTTGCCGAGGCTTTTCTTGGATCATAGCCGCCCGCTTTCTGCCATACTTTAATCATCACTTCTTGCACTAGATCCTCAGCCAATCCGGGGAACCAACCATCTTGACGACTAGCCTGTGCAAAACTCTTCAGCAATGGAGCAAAGTGTTCAAAAAGTTGAGCAAACGCACGACGATCCTGAGTAGACCCTACTTCAACAAGAAGAGTGCTCCAGAGATCATTGCGTTTTTCAGTACTTTTTAAAACCGCAACTTTCGGTGTGTTAGGCTGTTCTTTTTTCACGATAGCTCTTTGATTTTTCATCGTCTGATTGCTTTATTTGATGAGTCTAACAAGTTTTACGCCCTAATTAGAAATTAAGATCACTAATAGGGGGTGCAAAACATATGTTTTTACTATTAAAAAAAGGCAAAAAATACGTTTTTTTATTGATAAACAAATAACGATCTATTAAGTTCTAAGAATCAGATATACATGAGATAAGCTTCAAGCTGATGGATCAGGTTTGATTAAAGTGGTTAAATAAACAGTTACAGGCAAAAATTTAGAGGGAACTTTTATGAGTCTTACACGGAAAATTGTCACAGCAATGCTGTTAGGTATGCTGGTTGGCGTGATGTTAAATATCCTATTCTCTTCATCGCTGATATCTCAGCCAAGCATAGAATGGCTTCATACTAATATTGTTTTTGGCCTGTTTGATACAGTAGGTCAAATATTTGTTCGCTCCCTAAAGCTACTGGTTGTCCCTCTTGTTTTGGTATCTCTTATCTGTGGTGTTTCTTCATTAGGTAATAATTCAAGAATGGGCGCTGTGGCATTAAAAACCGTGGTTTTGTATCTAGTAACCACAGCCATCGCTATCAGTTTGGCAATATTGACAGCAGTTATAGTCCAGCCTGGAGTAGGTATTGATCTTGCGCTTGCCTCTGAGTTTGTTGCCAAAGAAGCGCCGCCCCTCAAGCAAACACTAATTAATATATTCCCCAGTAATCCCGTTGAATCCATGGCTAATGGGGCTACCTTACAAATAATTGTATTTGCCCTTTTATTCGGTTTTGCGGTCACAAAAGCCGGTGAGCAGGGGCAAAGAATTATCAGTTTCTTTAACGACTTAAATGCCGTGATTATGAAAATGGTGATGATGCTTATGTTAATCGCGCCTTTCGGTATTTTCTGTCTACTGGCCAAATTATTTGCCGACGTAGGCGTTGGCATGATTATGAGTCTGGGCAAGTACTTCTTAACCGTACTATTTGTCTTGGTACTCCATAGCTTGGGTGTCTATTCATTGTTATTGAAATTCTTTACTGGGCTCAGTGTAAAAACATTTTTAAGCAAATTGCGTCCGGCATTAGCGCTGGCTTTCAGTACTGCTTCAAGTGGCGCCACAATGCCAGTGACCATGCGAACAGTAGAGCAGCGGTTAGGTGTTTCCAAGAGTGTTTCATCGTTTACAGTTCCCCTAGGCGCAACCATTAATATGGATGGCACAGCAATCATGCAGGGTGTAGCGACAGTATTTATCGCGCAAGCCTATAATATTGGACTAACCTTTGAAGGTTACTTGGCGGTGGTTTTAACTGCTACGCTAGCTTCAATTGGAACTGCCGCTGTGCCTGGTGTAGGTCTGGTGATGTTAGTGATGGTGCTCAATCAGGTAGGTTTGCCTGTGGAAGGAATCGGGCTCATCATTGGTGTGGACCGGTTGCTAGATATGACACGCACGGCGACTAATGTCACTGGCGATGCGATGGTCACTACAGTTGTTGCCAATAGCGAGGGATTAGTGGACAAAACTGTTTTTGACTCGCAACCTAAAACGGTTATCGAGGATTCGTAATTGTTAGCCCCGTTAGTGCAAAACAGTCAAACGCCTGAGCAGTTATATGGCGACCATATTCAGCAAAAATTAAGCCGCTTTCGCACAATTTTGCAGGCCACAAATTTTGATCAACTTATCATTGGCTCCGGTTCTGAAAAAATTCAATTTCAGGATGATATGGCTTACCCCTTCAAGACTAATCCTTACTTTAGAGAATGGGTGCCCCTCAACTATGCTAATTACTTTTTGTGTATTGATGGCGAAAATGAAAAACCTAAACTTTATATCCAGTGCAAACAGGATATTTGGCATTCATCACCACAGCCGCTGGGAGATTTATACGCCCAACATCTAGAGATTATCGAATACAGCTCTTTGGAAGCATTAATAAAGCAGTTCTCAAAATCAGCGGGTAGCCTCGGATTAATTAATGAGACTAATGATTTTGACTTAGACGCAGAAGCATGTAACCCAACTCAGGTCTTAAACGCAATCGATTTTCAGAGACGCAGTAAAACAGACTATGAGCATGCCTGTTTACGAGAAGCCACTCGACTGGCTGTGCCCGCACATCTAGCGGCAAAGGATGCCTTCATGGCAGGCGCGTCAGAACTCGAGGTCGCCAGTGCCTATTTAAAAGCCTGTTATTGCGCAGAAAGTGAAATGCCTTACGCAATTATTGCAGGTATCAATGAGAATGCAGCGGTGCTTCATCACCATCAGTTAAACAATCAGCCAGTAGAGCCAAAGAGTTTATTGTTAGATGCCGGTGTCCAATTTAATCACTATGCCTCGGATATCACCCGAACTCATGCCTATGATTCAGGTAGTGATTTTTCATCAATGATTAATGCTTTAGACCGGTTACAGCAAGAATTAGTCAGTGAGGCGGGCATAGGGAAAAATCCAGCGGCGTTACATGTTCAATCTC
>JAHEHM010000041.1 GCA_024644585.1 Porticoccaceae bacterium
CCCTCCAGAACCTGAGCCTATTACTGTTCCTTACGATACACCAAGTCAGGGATTACTTGATGGTGCGTCAATCTGGCAATTACCTAATTCACCGGATGGCGATCGCCCAGATCAATGCTGGCTAGCAGTTGGCTCGGATGCCGACGGCGAAATTTACATATCAGGGCATGATCATAGCCAAAATTCGATGATGTATCGACTTTTTCAAGAGGATCAAACCCTTCGTTACATTGGTGATGCACGTTCGGCATCTCAAGCAGTTAATAATTGGCAAAATGGCGAAACAGCAGAAAAATTTCATACCCGCCCTATTCACCATAATGGTCAAGTTTATGTGGCAACCTTGGATAGCTCTAGTATGAACAATAGCTACCTTAATACCCGAGGATTCCACTGGTATGGCTATGATATCGAGTCTGAAGCCTTTTCTGATTTAAGTGCTAATGAACCCAATGGTGTAGGTGGTGATCATTTACAAATAGTGACTATTCAAAAGGATCCGGTTAATAATCTTTTGTACGGCATGACTATTCCCGAAAACAAACTGGTTCAATATGACATAGAAACTGGTCAAACCACGGTTTTAGGCAAGCCCTCTGCTTGGCAGGGTTATTTTTACAGCAATCGTTATATGTGGGTAGACTCGAGAGGTCGTGTTTATATAAGTGGCGGCTCTTCAAGAAACCAATGGAATCAAGGAGAGTCCTCAAACGTATTCGACCATATCTGGTTTTATGACCCTGATACAGGTTTTGGAGAATTACAAAACTTTGCATTGCAGGGGCCCAATGCGATGGAAGTTGGTCAATGGGAGCGAACCAATGAGCGTCTTTATGTAAGTGATGATCAGGGTCATATTTACCGCTTTACTGATGCCAATAGTAGCTGGGAGTTTTTGGGCAGACCCGGATTTTCTTCTTCACTTAAAACCTGGATCTTTCAGCTATCTGCTGATGAGGAAAAAATTTATATTGGTCTAAGTGACGGCAATCAACCCAATGCTATCTACGAATACAATATTGCCACTGGCACTTCATTTGAGCTTCTTAAAATTAGTGATCTAGATAACCAGGCTGCAATTGAAGACTTTATTACGGGCTACGATTCTTGGGACAGTCAGGGCAGTTTTTATATCTCAAACTTTAGTATGTACGATGGCGATAATACCTTTATGCTTGGTATTAATCCCGTCCGTATTAAAGTTGCCAAAGGCATTTTGCCAGAGTTGGTACAGGTGACAGCTCAGGCCAGTAATAATGCAATTACAATTAACCGTTCAGGCCAAACAACCGTGAGTTTAGAGGTTTTGTATGCCATAAACGGCTATGACAGTGCAAATAAGCTAGTTGCTACAACTAATGGAATACTGACGCTTTCAACAGGCCAAGCAAGCTTAGCCATAGATCCAGATAATCTATCTCAGCCCCAAGATGGCTCAATTATAAAAAGACAATTTATAATCATTCCTGATGGTAATGATTATATTACGGGTGAGCAGCGAGAAGTTGAACTTTCAAACTAAAAGATAATTCGTTTAAGAGAAAAAGCTCAGTGTTTGGTGAAGAGTGTTCTCCCCTATATCTAATTCTTAGCAACTAAGTATTTTTTATAGCCTATTTGGTTTAGTATTGTTAAAAATAAAACAATGGGTATGGGCGTATGTCTTTATTAAAAAGAGTATTTTTAAGTTGTTTTGTAATAACCTTTTTGGGTTTTACATCCCATGTTAAGGCAACAGATCTAAGCTGGGATGTTGATTCTGATGGTAATATCGATGCATTAACTGACGGCTTATTGTTGCTAAGGTATACCTTTGGCTTAAGAGACAATGACCTTACCAGTGGGGCTGTTTCAACCGATAGCCCCCTATCCTCCTCTGCAGTTGAAACCCGCATTGAATCAACACTTGCTATTGCTGATATAGATGGTAGTAGCGAAATTGATGCGCTTACTGATGGATTAATTATTCTACGCTACCTATTTGATATTAAAGATGAGTCATTGATTAATGGCGTTGTAGCAGATAATGCAACTAGATCGTCCTTACTAGAAATCCGTCAACACCTTATTGATCATATGCCTGGCATCCATACCGGCGGTCTACCTAATAGCCTAATTATTAATGAAGCGGTTTCATCAAATTCTAGTTTTGAAGATGAGGATGGAGATAGCCCAGATTGGTTTGAGCTTTTTAATAATAAATCCACCGCTATCGATTTAAGCGGCTGGACTGTAACAGATGACGAAGATAAACCCACAAAATGGAGTTTTCCTGATATTCAAATTGGCGCTGGTGAGTACCTACGAATTTGGGCATCTGATAAAGACAAAGCCAATGGCGGCCATTACAAAACCCTAATTAATCAGGGTGATAGTTTTCGCTATCTAGTACCAACATTTAACCCTTCGAGTAATTGGACAAGCCTGTCATATGATGATGGCAGTTGGCAGCTAGGTAATAGCGGCTTTGGCTATGCTGATGGCGATGATGAAACTCAGGTTGAGTCAGGCATAAGCTCTGTTTTTGTTAGAAAGTCATTCACTATAACTAACTTGGAGCTAATCACTGAGCTTTGGTTTGATATAGATTTTGATGATGGTTTTGTTGCTTACATTAATGGCACTGAAATCGCGAGATCGAATATTTTAGGCGCATCACCCAGCTTTGATGCGGTGACAGTCACCGACCGTGAAGCACTGATTTATCAGAGTGGCGCACCGGTTAGGTTTCCAGTCAATGATTTCGAAACGCTTTTAACCAATGGTGAAAATATTCTCAGCATTCAGGTACATAATCATAATGCCAATTCGTCTGATTTAAGTTTGATACCCTTTTTATCCGCTTTTTATTCGGGCACAACAGCTGATGGAATAGCGCCACCCACCCTTCTGGGCTTTCAGAACCCCAGCTTGCATACCAATTTTAAACTGTCATCAAAAGGAGAAACGCTAGTTATCTATGACGATAGTGGCGATCAGGTTGGCTTCTTAGAGGTTGCAGGCATATCCTCTGATAATAGTGTTGGTCGCTCTTTAAACAATGGCGATACTGTTTACTATGCAGCGCCCTCCCCTGGTAGCGAAAACCCAAATACACAGTTCATCGGTATTATCGAAAGCGAAATTGCCTTTTCCCACGATGGAGGTGAGTTTTCAGGTCAAAGTATAAGTATTAACGGTGCTGAAGCAGACGAGCAGATTCGTTACACCCTTGACGCAACAGTGCCCACTGAATCTTCTGCAGTCTATTCCACCCCAATTACTATTAGCGACAATACGGTAATTAGAGCCAAAATATTTAAAACTAACCATATACCCTCACGAACTGAGAGTAGGACCTATATCACTAATACTGACCATTCATTACCAATTGTGACACTGGTTTCAAATCCTGATAATTTCTTTGATGTAAATCAGGGGCTTTATGTCTATGGCCCTGAAGGTAATTATGACCCTTACATTTTACCCTTCTTTGGCGCTAACTTTTGGAATGACTGGGAGCGCGATGTTCATTTCTCATTCTATGAACCTAATGGAGAATTGGGCGTAGCACTAGATGCAGGCGTTAAAATATTTGGTAATTGGAGCCGTGGTAATGATCAGCGTTCCATGTCAATTTTTGCCAGAGGTCGCTATGGCTTTAGCGATATTGAGTACCCTATCTTTCCACAATTAGATTACGATAAATTTGAAGCTATTGTTTTAAGAAGCTCCGGCAATGACTGGATGAGAACCAATATCAAAGACGTCATTGCCACAAGCTTAATGGATGGTAGCGGCATTGAAACTCAAGCTTATCGTTCGTCTATTGTTTATCTTAACGGTGAATATTGGGGGCTTTATAATATTAGAGAGAAAGTTAACGAGCACTTTCTGGATGATAAAATCAATGTATCTAAAAGCGAGATCAATATCCTTGAACGTAATGGTGAGATTGTTGAGGGTACCAACGAAACTTACAATGATCTAATTGGTTTTGTAACAAATAATGACCTATCAATTCAAGCAAATTATGAGTTTGTCGCTGATCAGATTGATATTGATAACTATATAACTTATCAGGTTGCTCAAATTTATTTAGATAATACCGACTGGCCGGGCAATAACGTTAAACTTTGGAATTCTCCTGAAACCAAATGGCGTTGGATCCTTTATGATACGGATTTCTCGTTTGGTAGACCTTGGGAAGCTCCACCCTTTTACGACAATGACACCTTATCTTATGCGCTAGAAGCAAACGGACCAGGCTGGCCTAACCCGCCATGGTCTACTTTGCTTACACGCAAGTTAATGGAAAATACTGAATTTAGAATCAAGTTTATTAACCGATTTGCTGATGAGTCCAATACACGATTTAAAGCCGATAGCGTTCGACAACATGTCGAAGCTATTGCAGCTTCTGTTGCACCTGAAATACCGCAACATTTCCAGTACTGGAGTACTTGGGAAAATCGTTCTGTCTATTGGCAAAACCAATTTATGCTCTCGACTTATGAAGAATGGGTGGCTGAAGTCGATAAAATCACTGAGTTTACTGATAACCGTATCCCCTTCCTAACGGATCACTTTAAAAACTACTTTAATATATTGGATACCCATACGCTTACCTTGGAAATTAACAACACAGAAGCGGGATCTGTTCAGCTTAATTCGCTAACCCTTTCCGACTTAAGCTGGCAAGGTGAGTATTACGACAATATCCCTATTTCCATTGAAGCTATAGCCAATGAGGGATTTGTCTTCTCTCATTGGGATGGAGTTACCGGGGAGTCTAGTGCAGCGTTAACAATTTCAATGACTGCAGATATGACGATACAGGCTGTGTTTATTGCGCAATAGATAATTATTTCAGGATATCAAAACCCCTCATCTGAGGGGTTTTTGGTATTTGGCGGTGAGAGAGGGATTACTCAGGCTTTGCCTTCGCCCTTCGGGTCGCCATCACTTTGTTCTGGCGCTGTCTCGCGCATTCGCGCTCGGCTCGAACCTGCGAGGCTTCTCACCCTCTTACACCAATAAAAAACCCCTCATGAGAGGGGTTTTAATATTTGGCGGTGAGAGAGGGATTACTCAGGCTTTGCCTTCGCCCTTCGGGTCGCCATCACTTTGTTCTGGCGCTGTCTCGCGCATTCGCGCTCGGCTCGAACCTGCGAGGCTTCTCACCCTCTTACACCAATAAAAAACCCCTCATGAGAGGGGTTTTAATATTTGGCGGTGAGAGAGGGATTCGAACCCTCGAAACGCTATAAACGCTTACACACTTTCCAGGCGTGCTCCTTCAGCCACTCGGACACCTCACCATTTTGAAGCCGCGAAACAATACACAAAGCCTGTTTATAAAGCAATGTAATTTATTAGGCTATTTCACGGAAAGTCAGTCGTTCAGGTGCTAGTATATGATAATGATACGCAATATCTATTATGAAAATACTATAGACCTTATAAGCCTTCACCGACTTTCGCAGTTTCTTATTAGTACTGTGATCATCATTGGTTGCTGGAGTCATATTGACTCACGCTTATTAGCATTAGCTATATTATTCTCTTTATTAAGCTACCAAACCACGATCCTACTAGTTAGTTCGACCCAACATTTAAATCTAACAAGTAATATCATGAGCTCCATCATTTATATCTTGGACGGAGTTGTCTGCGGGATAATATGTGTCATATGTATTTCCAACCACACTTTAGCCATCAGTATCTGTGCTTTGTTTTTATTAATTTATTTACAAACGCTGGGCTTAAGGGCTTTGTGTGGGACTACTAGCCTTTTATGTACTGTTTTAATTTGTAGCTATATTAATTTTGAAGTCTATTCATTTAAGAACATGTGCAAGTTAACCGGTTTTTGCGAGCATTCTATTTATTTAATTTTAATTGCCTTTTTAATTATCTACTCGTATTTAAAAAATACCTATGAACATCAGCTTAATTCACATTTAGACCAACAATTTAGTAAAAATAATATTCTGAAATCGCACATTTTTAGTTTTTCAAAGTATCTATCGCCAGAAATAAGTAAGTCCATTATTGCTGGGCATGAGGTCAAGGTTGAGTCCTGTGAAAAACAAATGACTATATTTTTTTCTGATATGACTGGATTTTGTCAGCTATCAGAACAGCTAAGCCACGAAAAACTTACTTGGCTTATCAATACTTACCTTGAAGAAATGTCGGATATTATTTTTAAGTTCGGAGGCACACTGGATAAGGTAATTGGTGATTCTATTATGGTGTTTTTTGGCGACCCACACAGTCGAGGCGAGAGTAACGATGCCCTCGCTTGTGTCACTATGGCACTAGCCATGAATGAGGCAATGCAAAAACTTCATCATCAATGGCTAAACTCTGGTATTGAAAACCCGCCTAGCCATCGCATTGGGATTAATACAGGTAGTTGTAAAGTGGGAAATTTTGGAACAGAAACTAAACTAGATTATACGGTAATGGGCACCGCTGTTAATTTAGCAAGTCACATAGAATCTACTGCCAAAAGCAATGAAATTGTTCTTTCTGAACAGACCTATCAATTGGTTAAGGATCGAATCAAGTGTGAAAGAAAACAGGATGAATCTGAGTGGCTCGCTAAAAGCTTAAGGCTATATTCAGTGATCTAAACCTTAGCATTTAACGAGCCATATAATTCTGCTTATTGGTAATCCTTGATTGATGGACAGGAGCAGACTAAGTTACGATCACCAAAAACATTATCTAAGCGCCCTACTGGCGGCCAATATTTGTTATCTTTGGTAAATTCTGATGGATAAATTGCTTTGCTTCTAGGATATGCATGATCCCATTGATCTGCGGTTGCCACTGCCGCTGTATGAGGAGCACTTACCAGAGGATTATCCTCTAAACTGTACTTGCCATCAGCCACTTCTTTTACCTCGTCAGCAATGGCCAACATAGCATCACAGAAACGATCAATCTCACGCTTTGATTCACTTTCTGTGGGCTCTATCATCAATGTACCCGCCACTGGAAACGACATGGTTGGCGCATGGAAGCCATAGTCAATTAAACGCTTGGCAATATCGTCAACGCTTATACCGGTTTGCTCTTTAATATCACGAGTATCAACAATACATTCATGGGCTACTTTGTTATTGGCACCAGTAAACAGGATGCTGTATTTCGACTCTAGGCGCTTGGCTATGTAATTGGCATTAAGAATAGCCACTTCTGTCGCCTGTCTTAAGCCTGTATAACCCATCATGCGAATATACATCCAGGTGATGGGTAGAATACTGGCACTGCCGAACGGAGCAGCTGAAATACGGCCGCCGCGTCTTTTTACTGAGTCATCCTGGGGCAGGAACTCTTCTAAATGAGAGCCAACACAAACGGGGCCAACACCCGGGCCGCCGCCGCCATGAGGTATACAGAAGGTTTTATGTAAGTTTAGATGCGAGACATCTCCACCAAATTTTCCGGGCTGACAAACACCCACCATGGCATTTAAGTTTGCGCCATCGATATACACCTGACCGCCATGCTGGTGAACAATGTCACACAGTTCTGTGATGTTTTCTTCAAACACACCATGAGTTGATGGGTAGGTAACCATAATGGCTGAAAGATTATCGCTGTTGGCTTCAGCTTTAGCTTTTAGATCGGCAATATCAACGTTGCCCTGCTCGTCACAGGCTACCACTACTACCTTCATACCACACATCTGAGCTGAGGCTGGATTTGTGCCATGGGCTGAGCTTGGAATTAAGCAGATATTACGATGGGAATCACCACGACTATCATGATAGTCTTTAATGGCTAGCAAGCCTGCATACTCTCCCTGCGAGCCAGCATTTGGCTGAAGTGAGATCGCATCATAACCAGTAACCTCAGATAGCATTCCCTCTAGGTCATCGATGAGCTTACGATAGCCTGCTGTTTGCTCCTTGGGCGCAAAGGGATGTATATGCGCAAATTCTGGCCATGTGACCGGTAGCATTTCTGCAGTTGCATTTAATTTCATGGTACAGGAACCCAGCGGGATCATGGCTTTGTCTAGGGCAATATCCTTATCTGAAAGCTTACGAATATAACGCAGCATTTCAGTTTCTGAATGATAGCGATTAAAGGTTTCGTGTTCTAAAAAGCCATCGGTACGCATTAGATTGCCGGGAATATTCTGCACCACCTGTTCGGCTAACAGGTCAATTGACAGGTTATGCTGGCCAATAATCAGATCCCACAAAACCACAATATCATCAGCAGAGGTAGTTTCATCAATAGATAGCCCAATATGCGAGGCATCGATTAATCGAACATTGATTTCATTTGAAGCGGCTAATTCAACAATACTCTGAGCTCGCTCACCCACATTGACGGTTAAAGTATCGAACCAACTTTGATTAACAATAGCCAAATTATGCTGTTTAAGCCCTTCCGCTAACAGCGTAGTCAGCATATGGACTCTATTAGCGATAGCGGTTAAACCTTTAGGCCCGTGATAAACCGCATACATACCGGCTATTACCGCCAATAGAACCTGCGCTGTACAGATATTTGATGTGGCCTTCTCTCGGCGAATATGCTGCTCACGAGTTTGCAGCGCTAACCTGTAGGCTGGGTTGCCCTGCGCGTCCTGAGATAGACCTACTATTCGACCAGGAAGATTGCGCTTATAGGCTTCTCTAGTTGCCATATAGGCCGCGTGAGGACCACCAAAACCCATGGGTACACCAAAACGTTGGGTAGAACCGATGGCAATATCTGCACCCAGTGAACCCGGCGACTCTAGCATCACTAAACTGAGGATATCAGCAGCCATCACCACCACGCCTTTGTGTTGCTGAACAGTAGCTATGATTTCTCGATAGTCTTTTACTTCGCCGCTGACCCCTGGGTACTGCAATAACATACCAAACACATCGCCATCACAGTCTTCCGGTTTGCCCACCTGAATATCAATATCCAAAGGTTGCGCACGGGTAACAATGATATCGATGGTTTGCGGCAGGCAATCGCTATCAACAAAGAACGTATTAGATTTGGACTTAGAAACTCTTCGCGTTAGCGACATGGCTTCTGCCGCTGCGGTGCCCTCATCAAGCATAGATGCGTTGGCAATTTCTAAACCGGTAAGGTCAGTGACCATGGTTTGGAAATTAATCAAAGCCTCTAATCGACCCTGAGAAATTTCTGGCTGATAAGGGGTATAGGCCGTGTACCAAGCCGGGTTTTCAAGAATGTTTCGTAGAATCACATTGGGGGTTAATGTGCCGTAATAACCCTGACCTAGGTAGTTTTTGAACACTTTGTTGTGTTTGGCAATTTCCCGTAATTCTTTAAGCGCCTGAGCTTCAGTACATTGATCAGCTAGGGTTAAGGACTGCTCGTTAATAATAGATGCCGGAACAACCTGCTCAATAAGTTGTTGCAGGTTATTACAATCCAGTAGGCTAAGCATAGCTTGCTGATCGTCAATGTTCGGGCCAACATGGCGCGATACGAATTGCTCAGCGTTTTGCAGATCATTTAGCGTACGTTTCTTCTGAAGCATCTAGGTTCTCCTGAGTTATCCTCGATAATAGCGTTGGGGGACTAGGGGTAAGGCACTAACTGTAATAGGCCGCGACTTACCTCTTACCACTGCATTTACTTGCGTTCCCTTGGCTGAAAATTCTGTAGCGATGTAACCCATGGCTATGGGCATTTGTAAGCTGGGTGAAAAACCACCACTAGTTATAGCACCGATTTGAGTGCCATTTTGATCAATAATTTCTGCGCCCTCACGCACTGGGGCACGGCCTTCAACCACAAAACCAACGCGTTTTTGGCCAGCACCTGCAGCGATATCATTAAGTATTCGCTCAGCACCCAAAAAACCGCCCTGCTTGTTGCCGCCAGCTCTTCGTGACTTGCTTATACTCCACAGCAAACTGGCCTCGACTGGGCTTGTGTTAGTGTCAATATCATGTCCATACAAACATAAACCTGCTTCTAGCCTTAGGGAATCTCTTGCCCCTAATCCCACCCACCGAACCGCTTGGTTGGCTAAAAGAGTATCGGCAACCATGGAACATGCGCTGGCATCAATTGAAATTTCAAAGCCATCTTCGCCGGTATAACCTGAGCGGGTAATATAGCAATCAACACCATTCAGAGTTGCTGTGCAACCATTCATAAAATGTAGGCTTGCCGCTTCAGGTGATAACTGTGCCATCACATCAACAGCTTTTGGGCCCTGCAGTGCCAGAAGACCCTGTTGTTCGAGAACATTGATCTGCGCATTGGGCAGATGCTGTTTAAAGTGCGCAATATCCTGGTGTTTGCAGGCCGCATTAACCACCACAAAAAAGGTATTGTCATCCCATCGAGTGATGATTAAATCATCGATAATGCCACCATCACTGTTAGTCAGAGTACTGTAGGTCATTTGATGGGGTTTCAACGCTTCTAAATCGACCGGCATTAGCGCTTCTAATTGCTCGGTAATATTGTCTCCACTGATAATCAACTGCCCCATATGAGAGACATCGAAAAGCCCAGCCGACTGGCGCGTATGCAGGTGTTCCTCAATAATACCGCCGATATAATTAATCGGCATTTCATAGCCAGCAAAAGGCACCATTTTAGCGCCAGCAGCTAAATGGTATTGATGAAAACCTGTTTGATTTAACTGTTTTGACATGGGCAATAATCGGGCGAATTAATAACAAGAATGAGTCAATAATATAACCAGAAATGAAATAAGTTAAATTAATAGATATAATGTTCTCATTAATATTTTAAATACTTAAAATAGCCAATAAAATAGTCAATATAAGACCCAAGAAAAAAGCCGAATTATGAAAAATTTACCCATGGATATACTGCGTACCTTTGTCACTGTAGTGGAGTTTAATAGCTTCACCAAAGCAGGCGATATTTTGGGTCGATCACAACCCGCTATAAGCTTGCAAATTGGCCGTATGGAGGAAATGCTCGATCAGAGATTAATCCTAAGAGAAGGAAAAAACCTACTGCTTTCAGATGCCGGCGAAACCCTCTATGAGTATGCCAAACAGATACTGTCACTCAATGATTTGGCGGTCAGTGAATGCACCAAAAGCACGGTAATCGGCAAGGTGCGACTAGGTATTCCCAGTGAGTTTGCCACTATATTACTTCCCAAAATTGTCGGTCGTTTTGCCAAAGCCTACCCAGACGTCACATTGGAAGTAAACTGTGAACTCAGTAAAACACTGCTTTCTCGCCCAGGACGAGCGGCTCATGATCTGATCTTAGCGCTGCAAAACAATCCCTCTGAAGACGCAGAGAGTCTGGTTAAAACCGATAATCTGGTGTGGGTGTCTGGGGTTGACTACGACAGTCAGAAATCACCTACCGTGCCACTCATTGTGGCACCTGAAGGCTGTATCTACAGACAGCGAGCAATAAAAGTCTTAAATAAGATCAAACAGCCTTGGCAGATCGTTTATAACATTCCTGATTTGACGGGAATCCAATATGCTATTCAGGAGGGTCTGGGGGTTACCGTGTTGGCAAAAGGTACTGTTCCAGAAAACCTTAAAGTTATAGCACCCTCGCAGCGGTTTCCGGAGTTAGGCACCGTGGGTATCAGTCTTATTAATGTGAGAAATAACAGTAAGAACAAAGCCATTAACCTACTCAGTGAGTTTCTTAGAACTAGCCTTGCCTAAACGGATTGCTCAATCTGTGAATATTACTGCCTGACCTGTCTAAATAGCGGTGGCCGCTCAAGATGCGTGCTTCTGAAAGGATTGATATCAAGCCCTCCTCTGCGCATATATCGGGCGTAAACTGAAAGCTTCTGTGGTTGACAGTGAGTCATGATATCGAGAAAAATCTGTTCCACACATTGCTCATGAAAATCTTGATGCTGACGATAGGAAACAATGTATTTTAACAATCCCTCTTGCTGTATTTTTGGCCCCTGATAAAAGATATATAGCGAGGCCCAGTCGGGCTGATCAGTCACTGGGCAGTTGGTTTTTAATAAATGAGAATACAGTGTTTCTTCAATGGTAATATCAGTAGCGGCCACTAGAAGACTCGAGTCTGGGTGATAACTGTCTATCTTAACTGCTTGACGGTCAATACAATACCCTTTCGGCTCTGATATGGGTTGAATACCTTGATACTCAGAGACTTCATAAAGTATGACTTCTATTGAAGTGCCGGTAGCGGCAGACAAATCTGTGATCAATCGCTGCTCAACCGCTTCCATTGAAGCAAAAGTCGTCTGTATAAAAGAGTTTAGATAAAGCTTAAAGGATTTAGACTCGACAATCGCCTGACTGTCGCAGGGTATTACAAACTCAACAATGGCTACCTGCGGCAGACCATCTAGATTAAGCCAAGAGAGCTCGTATGCGGTCCACAGGTCAACACCCACAAACGGAAGCGCTTTAGCCTCAGTATCCAATTGACGCGCTTTTATGCGGGGTATTGGGCACAACAGACTGGCATCATACTGATCGGTGTATGCGGTTTCCTTGCCTAGCTCGGTAAATTTGTAATCTGCCATCAGTTTCTTAACCTTGATCCGTTTTCCAGTAACCAGAGCGCAAAAAAGAATAGAATAGTTGAAAATAAACCTACCATGGCAAAGGAAGCCATAATATTAATATCGGTGATACCCACCATTCCGTAACGAAATGCGTTTACCATGTAGAGTATGGGGTTAAACATGGACAGGGTTTGCCAAAACCCACTTAGCATTTCAATGGAATAAAATACACCACCAAGATAAATCAATGGGGTTAGCACGAAGGTTGGGATAATCGATATATCATCAAAACTTGAAGCAAATATCGCGTTAATAAGACCTGCAAGCGAAAACATCAGCGATGTCATCAACACAATACCTATGGTCACTGGCAGACTGTTAAGGGAGAAATCGGCAAAGTACAAAGAGAGCACAGTGACAATAAAACCGACCCCTAAGCCCCTTGCCATACCGCCTACCACATAGCCAACTAAGATAATCCAGTTAGGGGTTGGGGAAACTAGAAGCTCTTCAATATTACTCTGGAATTTAGAGCCAAAAAATGAAGACACCACATTCGAGTAAGAATTAGTAATTACCGACATCATAATCAACCCCGGCGCAACAAACTGGATGTAGGGTAAAGAGGACATATCGCCAATGCGTGAACCCACTAATTTACCGAAAATAACAAAATATAGTGCCATGGTGATAACTGGGGGAACTAATGTTTGCGGCCAGATACGCATAAAACGACGAATTTCTCGCCGCACAATGGTACTAAAGGCAATCCACTGCTGTTGACTATTCATCTTGACTGCCCTCATTTTTATCTAGATTTTTTTCAACCATATCAATAAACAATTCTTCTAAGCGATTGGCTTTGTTACGCATACTCACTATCTCGATTCCCTGCTCAGACAGCATAGAAAACAACTGATTTAAGGATTTATTTTTATCCACTGCAACCTCTAATGTATGACTATCAGTCAGAACAATCGGATAGCCTGAAACCACAGGACAAGTTTTAATTTCTTGTTTAATATCAAGGATAAAGGTTTCTTTATTAAGCTGTTTTATTAAGTTTTTAATACTGGTATTTTGTACGATAGTACCCTTATCAATAATCGCAATATTGCGACATAGGCGCTCTGCTTCTTCCAGGTAATGGGTAGTCAAAATAATGGTAGTTCCCTGTCGGTTTATCTCCTCCAGAAAGGTCCACATTGAGCGACGCAATTCAATATCAACTCCTGCAGTGGGCTCATCAAGAACCAATAACTGAGGCTCATGAATCAGCGCGCGGGCAATCATTAATCGACGCTTCATTCCACCAGAGAGACTTCTGGAGGGAACATTGTGCTTCTCCCATAGGCCTAACTGCTTAAGATACTTTTCAGCACGCTCAGTGGCAATGGGCACGGGTATCCCGTAATAACCCGCCTGAGTTATAAGGATATCGATAGGTTTTTCAAATTGATTAAAATTGAATTCCTGAGGCACTACCCCAACATACTGCTTGGCAGCACTAAAATCCTCGTCAATATCAATGCCAAAAACCTTTACTGTGCCGCTGGTTTTTTTGACTAGCGAGCAAATGACACCAATGGTGGTGGACTTTCCGGCGCCATTAGGCCCCAACAAAGCAAAAAAGTCGCCCTGGGATACTTCCAGATCTATCCCTTTAAGCGCCTTAAAGTTATTGTCATAAGTCTTGGCTAACGATGCGATTGAAAGCGCATTTTGGTTGGAGCTTTTCAATTGATATTAATCTCTTAATCTATACTATAGTAGTGACTATTGTAGCCTGCTTGTCTACTGCTGTCCGCAATTAGGTTGCCTATGCTGGTAATATACAGGCACAGGGATTATTAAAAACATTTAACCATTGAAACAAACAGTATGCCTAGAAAAACAATCCATCGCTTTTTACCCAATATTAACAAGCTATTGGATCGACCGTCCTTACAGTGGATCAGATCGCTGGCGAAGGACCCTAATCTATTCCATCTCAATAGACAGTCTGTATCTCTGGGTGTGGCTGTGGGGATTTTCTGTGCGTTTCTTCCCCTGCCCGGCCAAACTTTAATTGCAGTCCTGCTGTGTTACCTAGTAGGTGCGAATCTGCCTCTGGGTATCATTTTGATCTGGATAAGTAACCCGGTGACCATTCCGCCGATCTTTTTCTTGACCTACCAGGTTGGCTGTCTGCTACTGAATACGGAAACCGCGCAGTTTTCGGCTCAAATGGATTGGCAATGGTTTAAAAGTTTAGGCAATGATGTATTAAAGCCCCTTTTAGTAGGCAGTCTGTTTTGCGGATCAATCATGGCAATATTTAGCTATGTCAGCGTTTTTTATCTGTGGCGCTGGAAAGTGGTTAAGAACTGGCGTCTAAGGCGCAAAATACGCTCTACAAGCGATTAGGCTTCATATCTAAGGGTTTCTGCAGGAACTGTCTTGCTGGCTTTAAGCGCAGGAAATAGAGCCGCCAATAGGGTTAATACAAAGGCGGACAGGCTGACGGATAAAATATCACTACCTCTTAGATCAACTGGGAGGTAATTAATGGGATATATCGAAGTATCTAAAAACTCAATACCCATAAAACTCTGAAGCATAGAAACTATGTCTTCAATCAGGTAACAGCTGCCAATACCAATAATCAGACCGCCTAAAATACCCACAATAGCAATAAGGCCACCCTGAACAATAAACAATTGAAATATATGCGTTCGCGACAGACCCAGTGTTTGCAGGATAGCAATATCTTTGCGCTTATTAATCACTGCCATCATCAACATTGAAATAACATTGAAGGCTGCAACACCAATGATAAGAAAGACCAACAAACCCACCATATTTCTTGAAAGCTGTATCGCGTGGTAGAGATTGCCATAGGTTTTGATCCAATCCTTTGATTGAAAGCCATTGGGCAACTGACTTAGCAACCTAT
>JAHEHM010000045.1 GCA_024644585.1 Porticoccaceae bacterium
TGGAAGTTTTCAACCACATATTGACCGCGGTTGGCTGCTGCAACTAGGGCACCTCTGGAGAAGTAGTAATTAGCCACATTGATTTCTGAACGCGCCAATTGGTTGCGCAGGCTAATTAAGCGTTGGCGAGCATCGGGTGCGTAGGGGCTGTTGGGGTATAGCGAAATCAGTTGGCCCAAGGTGGCAAAGGCTTCTCGCGCCGCGCCTATATCACGCTTACTGTTATCAATGGATAAAAAGCCGTCAAATAGTCGCCCATTTTGATTAATTTCACTTAGCCCTTTGACGTAAATTGCATAATCAATATTAGGGTGCTGGGGGTGAAGGCGAATAAAGCGTTCGGCAGCAGCAATACTGGATTCATGATCGCTGGTCATATGCTGGGCATAAATGAGTTCAAGTTGAGCCTGTTCTGCATATTTTCCAAAAGGAAACTGTGATTCTAAAAGTTGCAGGTTGCCAATCGCTACTTGCCAGTTTCTAGCATTGAGACTACGTTGAATTTTGTCGTAAAACTCGCGCTCTGTATAACCGCTTTCTTCAGTTTCGGTTTTATCTTGATCCTCTGAACCAAGCAATGAACAGCTGCTTAGAACGGTCATAGTCAAAATCAAACCAATACGCGTTATGTTTTTCATGTAATATTCTCTGCCAGAGGAATTAAACTGTACTTTTATGGCTCGGTATTTAAACACAGAGCAGAGTGCAAGCCAATCTGCATTGTTTATATGAGTGTTGATTGGCTAAGAAAGTTCAATGGCAAACTAAAACAGCAGATTTAAATCTAAAATTATGAACTCACAGGATAGTCAAACTCTCGAGCCAGCGGATGAAATGGCGACCCAGATCAAGCGAGATTCGCAAGTGCCAACGGATGACTGTGGCCGGCGTTTAGATCAGGTTGCGTCGCAGTTATTTCCAGAGTTTTCCCGCTCGCGATTACAGCAGTGGATAAAGCAGGGATTGTTGACTGTAGATGGCAGTCAGTGGCAGCCAAAGCAGAAAGTGTTGGGTGGCGAACAGTTGATTATTCAAGCAACTATGGTGGCTGAGGGTGAGTGGGTCGCTGAGGATATACCCCTCAATATTGTCTATGAGGATGAACATATTTTAGTGATCGATAAAACCGCAAACTTTGTAGTACATCCAGCGGCTGGAAATTACTCAGGTACGGTACTCAATGCGTTACTCTTTCATTGTCCATCACTCAGTCATGTGCCGCGTGCTGGGATTGTCCATCGTTTGGATAAGGACACCACCGGTTTAATGGTGGTAGCGAAAACCTTAGAGGCTCACACACACCTAGTGGCACAGTTGCAGGCGCGGTCGGTTAAGCGTGTTTATCAAGCCGTTGCTAATGGATTGCTAACGGGCAGTGGAGTGGTTGATCAACCCATTGGAAGGCATCCACGACAACGAATAAAGATGGCGGTGGTTTCAGATGGCAAAGAGGCGAGAACCCATTATTCTGTTTTACAGCGCTTTCACGGGCATAGCCATATCAAGTTGCAACTTGAAACAGGTCGAACTCATCAAATTAGAGTGCATATGGCGCACCTAAATCATCCTCTAGTAGGCGACAGTCTCTACGCAGGGCGGTTTAAAATTCAGAAGGGTACCTCCGCTGAATTTATTGATTTTCTGCGTAACTTTGAACGTCAAGCATTGCATGCCGCCGAGTTAGCGCTGATTCATCCTCATACGGGCGAAGAGGTAAGTTGGTCATCACCATTGCCGGCAGATTTTGAAGCTCTTTTGGCACGATTAAGCGATGAGCAAAGCCGCCTTTGATTATTTAATCCCCGACTGGCCTGCACCCGCTAATGTGAGTGCAGTAATCACCCTGCGCGCCCGCGGTGCTAGCTTGTCACCCTATGATCATTTCAATCTTGCAACCCATGTGGGTGATAATCCTGCTCAGGTTGCTACTAATCGATCGCTACTTCGAGAACAGCTAGATTTTACTTTGGAGCCAGTGTGGCTTGATCAGGTGCATGGTACAGAGGTAATTTATACGCCAAATAACTCCTCATTGCCCTCTGCGGATGGCGCTTATACCGATATTGTGAATCAGCCCTGCGCGGTTCTTACGGCGGATTGCATGCCGGTATTATTATGCAACCAGCAGGGTACGCAGGTAGCAGCAGTGCATGCGGGTTGGCGCGGCCTATGTGGCGGCATTATCGGCAAAGCTTTAGAGCAGTTTGCACCAGGTGATAATGTGATGGCCTATATGGGTCCAACAATTAGCGCTAGGCACTTTGAGGTGGGCGCTGAGGTGCGATCTGCTTTCTTATCTAAGACAGTTACCAATAATCAAAAAGACAGCGTCAAAAAGGCTTTTATTGAAACTTCACAGGGGCATTATTTAGCCGATCTCTATGCATTGGCAAGGGCTGAATTGACTCAAAAAGGGGTGGCTCAGGTATATGGTGGCGAGTTTTGCAGTTACAGCCAATCAGACTTGTTTTACTCCTATCGCCGCGAGAAAGTTTGCGGTCGAAATGCCTCTTTAATCTGGCTTAATTCAAAGTAGAATTCACTTAGCTTTGCGATTGCTAAATTTGCCACTATTAATGCTTGCTAAGCGCACGCCGTTCTATTAGAATTGCCGCCCTTAAAAGCGGGCTGAACCGCCTGCAGAAAGAATTTAGTGGATAAGGTCGATAACGACCCGGCGATATTGGAGTTATACATGTACGCAGTGATCAAAAGTGGTGGTAAACAACATCGAGTAATTGAAGGTGAAACCCTTCGTCTCGAAAAATTGGATGTGGCCACTGGTGACAGCATCGATTTTGAAGACGTGTTGATGGTAGGTGAAGGTGCTAAAGTTAAGATTGGCACACCAAATGTTAAAGGCGGCAAAGTAACTGCAGAAGTTATGGCGCACGGCCGAGGCGATAAAGTTAAGATTATTAAGTTCCGTCGCCGTAAGCATTCACGCACGCAACAGGGCCACAGACAGTGGTATACAGAAGTTAAAATTACCGGCATCGCTGTTGGGTAATTCTGAGAGGAGATAGAAAATGGCTCATAAAAAAGCTGGTGGTAGTACTCGTAACGGTCGCGACTCAGAGAGTAAGCGACTAGGTGTAAAAGTCTTTGGTGGTCAGCAAATTAATGCTGGTAGCATCATTGTTCGTCAGCGCGGCACAAAGATGCATGCTGGTGAAAATGTTGGTATGGGTAAAGATCACACATTATTCGCAACTGCGGATGGTGTTGTTGAATTTGTCCAAAGAGGACCACAAAACAGAAAATATGCTCAAGTGGTTTCCGCTTAATAATTACCCCTTGAGTTAAAAAGCCCCCATGCGGGGCTTTTTTTTTGGCTGATTGTTTTTGCTTGAAAGGACAGACAGCGTCAAATAACAACTGTAAACTAATGCTATGAAATTTGTTGATGAAGCGACAATTAAGGTTCACGCAGGTAAGGGCGGCAATGGCTGTCTGAGTTTTCGTCGTGAAAAATATATTCCCAAAGGTGGCCCTGATGGTGGTGACGGCGGTGATGGCGGCAGTGTTTATTTAGAGGCTATAGAAGGTCTAAATACCCTGATTGACTATAGATACACGCGAAACTTTAGAGCTGAAAGCGGTCAACAGGGAAGTAGTTCTGAATGTACGGGTCGAGGCGGTGATGATCTGGTCCTTTCTGTCCCTGTGGGCACTACTGTTTTAGATGAAGAAACCGGTGATATTTTAGGTGATCTAACAGAGTTAGGACAGAAATTGCTAGTTGCCCAGGGTGGCTATCATGGGTTAGGCAATACCAGATACAAATCCAGTACTAATCGCGCGCCACGCCAGACTTCTCCGGGTCAGGAAGGTGAAATGCGCGAGCTTAAGCTAGAGCTTAAAGTACTGGCGGATGTAGGCTTATTGGGCTTACCCAATGCGGGTAAATCAACCTTTATTCGTTCGGTTTCTGCGGCGCGTCCTAAGGTTGCTGACTACCCCTTTACAACCCTAATTCCTAATTTAGGTGTGGTGGGTTTAAGCGCTGACAAGAGTTTTGTTATAGCTGATATTCCTGGCTTGATTGAAGGTGCTTCTGATGGTGCTGGTTTAGGGATTAGGTTTCTAAAGCACTTAACGCGAACAAGGTTATTACTGCATCTGGTAGATATGTTTCCTTATCAGGGTGATTCTGCGGCGGATAATGCGCAGATTATTGAACAAGAATTATTAAAGTTCAGCCCAACCATGGCATCGGGTGAGCGCTGGTTAGTGTTGAACAAACTTGATTTATTGCCAGAAGAAGAAATTGAAGAACGCTGTCAGGCAGTGGTCGACCATTTAAATTGGCAGGGTCCAGTCTTTAGAATTTCCGGGCTAACATCAAATGGTACCAAGGATCTTTGTGCGGCTATTATGGATCATATTGATGAATTGCGTGGCCGAGAGAGAGAAGATGCAGAGTTAGTGATCGCTGAAGAAGAGCGTCGTAATCAGATGCAGTCAGAGGCACGCCAACGTATTGAAGAGCTTGCGGAGTCTCGAAAACAGGCGCGTAAGGCACAGAAAGAAGAAAACGACGACGATGATGATGACGATTTTGACGTAGAAGTGGTCTACGCAGAGTAAAGTGATTTAAGCAGAGTAAGTAGTATGGACAGACAGACCATAAGTAATGCAAAGCGCTTGGTCATTAAGGTGGGTAGTGCGTTACTTACCAACGATGGCGCGGGTATCGATCGTCAGGCGATTGACGCCTGGGTTGAGCAAATTGCGAAGCTTTTATCGGCGGGCAAAGAGGTGGTGTTGGTATCCTCTGGTGCTGTGGCTGAGGGTTTAGTGCGTCTTGGTATAGATACCCGTCCTGAGAGTATTCATATGCTGCAATCTGCCGCCGCGGTGGGTCAAATGGGCCTTATTCAAACCTATGAGACCAGTTTTAGACGCTTTGATCGTCAAACTGCACAGATTTTGCTCGACCATGATGATATGGCCAATAGAGAGCGTTATTTAAATGCCCGCAGTGTGATTCAAACACTGATGGAATTAAATGTAGTGCCTATTGTTAATGAAAACGATACGGTTGTTACGGATGAAATAAGATTTGGCGATAATGATCGATTGGCTGCCTTGGTTGCCAACCTTATTGATGCTGATGCATTACTTATTTTGACCGATAAAGACGGTATGTTTGACGCCAATCCTGATGAAAATAAGGATGCGCAGTTAATCACTCAGGCCTTAGCCTCGGATAGCGGTCTAGACGCACTAGCAGGAAGTAGTAATGGTGCCTTAGGTCGAGGTGGTATGCAGACCAAACTTGAAGCGGCAAGGTTAGCCTCAAGATCGGGTTGTAATACGGTCATTGCCGGTGGGCGCAATCAAGATATACTCACTCGGATCTGTGAGGGTGAAAATCTAGGTACGTTATTGCAGGCAGGGAAGACGCCTATTGCTGCTCGCAAGCAATGGTTAGCGGGTCAGTTGCAAGTTAAGGGTCGTTTGGTACTCGATGATGGCGCTGCAAAAGTATTACGTCAGCAGGGACGCAGTCTTTTGGCTGTGGGTGTTACCCAAGTCAGCGGGGAATTTACCCGTGGTGAGTTGGTAAGCTGTGAAGACTCTAGTGGCCAAGAGGTTGCTCGAGGGCTGGTCAATTACAATGCGGACGAAACCCGACTTATTCAAGGAAAAAGCACTGAGGAAATCGCTACAATACTTGGATATTGCGACGACGATGAGCTTATTCATCGAGATAATATGGTTGTTTCCAGCTAACCTGAAACAACCCTTGTGGCTTGGTTGTCCGCAGTTTCGCCCGTCTTTGTGTAAATTACTCTGTAACTAAACTTCCTGTTAATTACACCCTGTGATCTTGCTTCCTTTAAGAGGTGTACATCCCTGTAGTTCTCCGATTCCATTTGATATGGTGGTGGGGAGTAATCGAAACAGCCACAAGTTACTGCCCTCCCTATTCCCCACAAGTGGGTATTGTATTTGGAAGGACTCCCCACCTAAAAGATGGGTGAATCCTTGTGAGAGTTTCAACGCTCCTCGCACATAAGATTAGACCAAAAAATGGCTAATTCCAGTTAATCCTGTAATCAATTCATATAGTAATTTTTTCTAGATCAAAAGCATTAGTTATGTACGCTGTTAACTTTAAATATTAATTTTGGTTGACAGCTAATTAGTAACGCCTATCATGACTACTTTTATACTTTCGCATCGACGAGGATAATCCGCAATGCACGCAAGCCAACAACAAGAAGTTAGAAATGATTGGTCTAGAGATGAAGTTCTCGCTCTTTTTGGAATGCCATTTAACGATCTACTTTTTCAGGCGCAAACGGTTCATCGCCAAAACTTTAATCCTAATGAAGTGCAGTTAAGTACTTTGTTGTCAATTAAGACCGGTGCCTGCCCAGAAGACTGTAAATACTGTCCCCAGAGTGCTCGCTATGACACAGGGCTTGAAAAAGAAAAGTTAATGCAAATTGAGCAGGTAATTGAAGCCGCTAAAGCGGCTAAAGCCAGTGGTTCTAGCCGTTTTTGTATGGGTGCTGCTTGGCGCTCACCTCATGACCGTGATATTCCTGCGATTGAAGCGATGATTAAAGAGGTTAAGTCGCTAGGTCTAGAAACCTGTATGACTTTGGGTATGCTCAGTGAAAATCAGGCAGATACACTCTCTGAAGCGGGTTTGGATTATTACAACCATAACCTCGATACATCCAAAGAATTCTATGGCGATATTATTACTACCAGAACCTTTCAAGATCGTTTGGATACGCTGTCGAATGTGCGTAATTCGGGTATGAAAGTTTGCTCAGGTGGAATTGTAGGCATGGGAGAAGAGCAAAAGGATCGTGCTGGGCTTTTAATGGGATTAGCTAATTTACCTAAGCAACCTGATTCAGTGCCTATCAATATGTTGGTTAAGGTAGCGGGAACGCCTATGGAAGCGGAGGAAGATCTAGATCCATTCGAATTTCTTCGTACCATTGCTGTGGCAAGAATTATGATGCCTAAATCCTATGTGCGTCTTTCGGCGGGTCGTGAAGAAATGAATGAGCAAATGCAAGCTATGGCATTTATGGCCGGCGCAAACTCTATTTTCTATTGTGACAAGTTACTTACCACACCAAATCCTAAAGCGAATAGCGATATGCAGCTACTTAATCGTCTGGGTATCAGCCCTGAAAAGAGCAGCGTTGAAAAAGATAGTCAGCAACAGGAAGCTGATCTTCATAAAGCGATTGCTGAGCAGGAAACAGATCACCTGTTCTATCAGGCGGGCTAACAGCCACTGTGAGCTCGAAAAAGATGGACAGTCTGCTTCTGCAAAATCTTGAGAAGCGCAAACAAAATAATCTGTATCGAACGCGGGTTACGGTTGACTCTGGCTGTGCTGAAAAAATCAGCGTCAAGGGTCAACAGGTTCATAATTTTTGTAGCAACGATTATCTTGGCTTAGCGGACAACAAGACAATTGCCAATGCCTTTAAACAGGGAATAGAAACCTATGGGGTTGGTAGTGGGGCCTCTCATCTTATCAGCGGCCATTCAAAGGCCCATCATGAGCTTGAGGAGCAGTTAGCAGAATTTACCGGTCGCCCCAAGGCTCTGTTGTTTTCCTCTGGCTATATGGCCAATATGGGCGTAATTGGCGCATTGGTAGGCCGTTCTGATCTGGTGCTTGAAGACTATTTGAATCATGCCTCTCTTCTCGATGGCGGGCTTTTAAGTCGCGCTTCATTTAAGCGCTTTAAACATCGTGATACTGCCGATTTACAGCAAAAGTTGGCGCAATCGAATGCTCCGAGAAAACTCGTAGTCACCGATGGTGTTTTTAGTATGGACGGTGATCTCGCGCCCTTGAAAGATTTGGCCGCTGTGGCACAGCAAAATAATGCTTGGTTGATGGCAGATGATGCCCATGGTTTTGGCGTTCTGGGCAAGACTGGAGCGGGATTGGTCGAGGATCAAAATCTCAGTATTGACGAGGTGCCGGTTTTGATGGGCACTTTAGGTAAGGCTTTTGGCACCTATGGGGCCTTTGTTGCTGGCAGTGAAGCGCTGATCGAAACACTGGTTCAATTCTCCCGCAGCTATATTTACACTACGGCGCCACCACCGGCAGTTGCTGTTGCCACAATGGCGAGTTTGCAACTAGTTAAATCAGAGCAATGGCGGCGGGATAAATTAAATCAATTAATTAGCCGGTTTCGTCAGGGTGCGCAACAAATTGGTTTAAATATTATGGACTCCAATACCCCTATTCAGCCGATTTTAGTGGGTTCTGACGAAAAGTTATTAGAGATTAATCATCGTTTAATTGAGCAGGGTTTTATGGTGGGTGCTATCAGGCCGCCGACGGTTCCAGAGGGAACGGGTCGACTGCGGGTAACCCTTTGCACTAACCACAGTGAACAGCAGATTGATGCCTTATTGGATGCTCTAGATCAATGTTAAGTAATCAACTTCACACCGCTGAACAGCAAGCCTTGAGGGGGCATCTGACCTATTATCCGGCAACTCAGCAAAAGTTGCATAGCCACCCGATTGTATTGGTGCATGGCTGGGGGGTGAATAGTGAAATATGGCAGGATCTGCCCCAGGTATTGAGTGATTTTGCAGATGTTTATACTCTAGATTTGCCCGGCGTTGCTGGTACCAAAACCCTAGAGAGCTATTCAGAGCAAAGTCTTGTGGATTGGTTACATAAGGAAATTCCAGAGCCTTGTTATCTTATTGGTCTGTCCCTTGGAGGTATGCTGTGCCGTGCCTTTGCAGCGCAGTTTCCCGAAAATGTCGTTGGGCTTGTGACTATAAGTACCAACCTGAAATTTGTGGCTGATTCCGAGTATTCCCATGCCATGCCGATGTCTGATTTTGAATTATTTAGTGCTATGTGGGATGACAGTCCAAAGGCCTGCCTGAATCGTTTTTTTGGACTTCAGGCTCAGGGTGATCAATTCCAGCGACAGCTGATTAAGCAGTTGCGCAAACTAAACTCTGATGTTGACCCTGATGCAGGTCAGGCGATGTTAGCATTGCTGGCGGATTTTGATGCAACTGGTCAGATTGATCAAATAACCTGCCCGTCATTATCTATTTTTGGTGGTCAAGACTGTCTAGTTCCAGTGGCGGCGGCGCAACAGTTGTCACCAAAGCATAAGACATTGATTTTAGAGACAGCCAGTCACTTGCCTCATTTAAGTTGTCAAGCACAGGTGGTAGAAGCTATTCGCAGTTTTATGAATGACCCAAAATATCAACTAGATAAGCAACAGGTGGCTCAGTCTTTTGGTCGAGCAGCGGCAACCTATGATAGTGCTGCGCAAATTCAGAAGTGGTCAGGCGAGCAATTAATTGATGGTCTGAATAGATCTAAAACCCCGCAGTCGATCCTGGACCTTGGTTGTGGCACCGGATGGCATTCTTGCCTGTTAAAAAAACAGTTTCCACAGGCCCAGGTAACCGGCGTAGATTTTTCCTCTGAGATGCTTGAATATGCCAATGCACATCAGGTGGTTTCGGGAATTAATTGGCTGTGCTCTGACGCTGAAGATTTGGCATTAGAGGACAGCTCACAGGATCTTGTTTTTTCTAATTTTGCATTACAGTGGTGTAATAATCCTAGCCCAAGTTTGCAAGAGATATTCAGGTTACTTAAAGGGGAGGGTCAATTCCATTTTGCAGTCCCTGGCCCTAAAACACTTTGGGAGTTACGAGAAGTATGGTCAAGCATTGATAAAGATGTTCATATCAATCGCTTTTTCTCCATGACTCAGTGGCAAACGGCACTGGAAGAAGCGGGTTTTTCTCATATTGAATTAACCAGTACTAACAAAGTTGAAAAGCATTCCACTGTTAAAGATTTACTCATGAATCTAAAAACAGTCGGCGCGACTAACCACAATAGTGGTAAAACTAGGCACCTTACGGGTAAAAATCATATCAAACGTTTATATGATGGCTATCAAACCTTTCAAACAGCTCAGGGCACCTATCCAGTGACCTGGGATATTATCTCTGGCTATGCGGTAAAGTAAATGGCAAAAAAAGTATTATTTATCACGGGTACAGATACTGATATTGGCAAAACTCTGATTGCAACAGGATTGCTTGAGGCGGCCAATAGTCAGGGGAAGAAAACTGCAGCAATCAAGCCGGTTGCAGCCGGCTGTAGCGATACCGGTGAGGGGCCGCAGAATGAAGATGCCTTAATGCTTCAAGCGGCAGCAAGTACCGAGCTTAGCTACCAGCAGGTTAATCCAGTGGCACTGGACGAGCCTATGGCGCCACATATTGCGGCAAAAGAGCAGGGTAAGCGGTTGTCAGCTGACCGATTGACGGGTTTTTGTCGTGGCATCACTTTGTTACCCGTGGATTTGGTGGTGATTGAGGGTGCGGGCGGATGGCGTGTTCCCATAAATAATCGTGAATCTATGGCGGAAATACCCAAACAATTGAACGCTGAGGTGGTTTTAGTCGTAGGATTAAAGCTCGGTTGTATTAATCACGCATTATTAACTGCCCAGGCTATCCGATCTGACGGATTGAAAATCGCTGGTTGGGTGGCGAATACCATGAACGAAGATATGCTTCGTTTAGATGAAAATATTGATACACTTAAGCAACTTATTAATGAACCCTGTCTTGGTGTGATTCCAAAGTTATCGGATAAATCTCCCCAGCAGGTAGCAACCTTTTTAACAGTTCCTGACTGATGGCAAATAAACTATGAGTGAGCAAGAAAATCTTTCTAAAGAAGATATGCAGCGGGTAAAAAAATACCTCAATAGTGGTTTTAATGTAACTGATCGTAAACCCTTTAGAGGCTTGGTTTTACTCGGAATTATTTGGTCTGTTGTGGCCGTGCTCGGGGGTGTGAGTTGGTACATAGGGCAGCAAGCTGGATTTCTCTAGCCGCTAGAGTGCTTTAGCCATGCGAATTATCAATCGCTCTTATCAGTCTGAACAATCAAAATTTTCGGATGATGTTAGCCCATTTCTGCAAAAAATATTTCAAAGTAGGGGTCTCTTTTCAGACTCTGATTTAAATCTCAATTTAACCCAGTTGCCCAGCCCAGACTCACTACTTGGTTTGGATATTGCTGTGGATCACTTAGTTGATGCCCTCGAATTACAGCAAAAAATACTAATAGTGGGTGATTTTGATGCGGACGGTGCAACCAGCTCGGCTCTGATGATGTTGGCATTAGGTGCTATGGGATTTGAATCAGTGGATTTTCTGGTACCTAATCGATTTGACTATGGCTATGGTCTGACGCCGGAAATTGTTGAATTAGCTCAACAGAAAACTCCAGATATTATCATCACTGTTGATAATGGTATTTCTAGTGTCGATGGCGTGGACTATGCCAATCAACTGGGCATAAAAGTGATTGTTACCGATCATCATTTACCCGGTAAACAATTGCCTGCAGCGGCGGCCATTATCAATCCAAATCAACCAGGCTGTGAGTTTCCCTGTAAGAACCTGGCAGGAGTGGCGGTAGCCTTTTATTTACTCAGTGCCCTGCGCGCTAAATTGCGAACTAACCAATGGTTTGAAAACAATAACTTGCCGGTTCCCAATATGGCCAACTATCTTGACCTGGTTGCCTTGGGTACGGTAGCTGATGTGGTGCCTTTAGATCAGGTCAATAGAGTGCTGGTTAATCAGGGGCTTTTACGAATTCGATCCGGGCGAGCGCGTCCAGGAATTCATGCTCTGTTACGAATTGCAGGTAAAGACTACTCACGAATTGTGGCATCTGATATGGGTTTTGCTGTGGGCCCCCGATTAAACGCGGCAGGGCGCTTAGATGATATCTCCCGCGGTATTCAGTGTCTATTAACTGATGACCCTGCTAAGGCGCTTGCCTTGGCTCAGGAGCTTGAACAGCTTAATCAGGATCGCAAAGCCATCGAGCAGGGTATGCAGCAAGAAGCACTTAAAATAGTGGATGGCCTACCCCTCGACGATGAGCATAGCTTGCCCGCAGCACTGTGCCTGTATCAGGCCGACTGGCATCAGGGTGTGGTGGGTCTTTTAGCTTCAAGAATTAAAGAAAAATTTCATCGGCCTGTTGCGGTTTTTGCCAATGATAAAGAGGGCATTCTCAAGGGCTCTGTGCGTTCAATACCTGGGTTGCATATTCGAGATGCCTTAGACGCAGTGGCGACCCAAAATCCGGGGCTAATAACTAAGTTTGGCGGTCATGCTATGGCGGCGGGACTCAGTCTTGAGGAATCCTCATTTAAAGCCTTTGAGCAGGCACTTCAGAAACAGGTCATGGATACCATTGAGCCTGACGATCTTGAAGCGACATTGAAAACTGATGGTGAATTAGACGCTCAACTAATGACTAAGCAATCCGCTGAATGCATCAGAGATGCGGGCCCATGGGGCCAGTCTTTTCCTGAGCCCAGCTTCCAAGGAGCTTTTATCCTCAAAAGCCAGCGTATTGTGGGTGAGAACCATCTGAAAGTGGTTTTAGCATCTGTGGATGATCAATCACAACAGCTAGATGGTATCTATTTCAATATAGATACAAACCAGTGGCCAACCACTGAGACTAGAGTGCGCTGTGTCTATCGCTTGGATATTAATGAATTTCGCGGTCGTGAAAACTTGCAACTATTAATCCAATATATGGCGCCAGTTAACCCAGACTGAGCAAACTATTGGGTTGGCAGCTGAATATGGAATGTAGTGCCATCTTCTTTATTGGAGGTTACCGCAATCTGGCCCTGATGCTGCTCGGTAATAATAAAATGAGCAAAAGATAGATGCGTTCCTGTAGCCACCTCTTTTGATAGGGCATTTTCTTGGTTAAAGGGCTCGAATAGGGTTTTTTGATCTTCCAGTTCTATGGTTTGACCATTATGCTGAATACGTACCCAAATATCGTCAAAGGACATATCGATACTAATGCCAATTTTTGGTTTGTATTCAATTTCATCTAAGGCATGACAGGCGTGCCTAAACAGGCTCAAAAACGCCTGTTGCAGCTCTGTGGTATGGCATGAAATTTCAGGTAGGTTATCGGCATACTGTTTATCAACTTGCACCTGACTAAAGCGTAGACTGTCTGTCACCGACAGCACATCATTAGCAAGATCAAGGCTACTATTCATCACTGTGCATAGATTGCTCTTGGCTTTTTCACCGCCGCCGCCGGCAGAGAAGTGAAGTAGATTGTTGATCACTGAGCTAGCTTGATGTCCACGAATAATGGTTTCTTCCAAAAGATCACTTAACCCATCGGTATCTAAATTATCATCAACCACACTTTGGCGAACAGTTTTAATATCCTTAATAATGGCGCTAAGGGGTTTATTAATATCCTGAGCCATAACTGAAGCCATCTCACCGATAGCAGACATCTTATCCCTCTGGATAAGCATATTTTCATTCTGAGCTTGCTGGGTGACGTCGTCTAATAGGATAACAGCGCCGGTTTCATTTTCTCTTTGCAGTGGATAAATAGTGATATCAAACTGGTACTGGCCCCGCTGACTGTATTTGACGGTAATAATCTTATTGTCTTGCTGTGCCTGTTTCACCTGATCTGGAGTGATAGTAATAGCTGGAAAGGTCTGCCATAGATCTGCTCCCAGTGCTTTTTCGAATTTAACTCCGCTAACAATCTCAGCCTGGTTATTCCATTGAGTGATTTTATTGCTCTGATCCAGACCAATAAGCACCATGGGCATAGATTGCAAAATACTATTAATGTAAGCCTCTGATTGCTGAAGTTGCCCTGAAGTCTTTTTGTGATCAGCCACCTCAGTTTTTAACAGCTTATTAGATTGATCCAGCGTCTTGGTTCGATCCGCAACACGTTGTTCTAATTGTGACTGAATGGCTTCCAACTCATTATTGTATTTTCTTGCTTGGCGACGGGTAAAATAGAGTCTTATAGAGGTAATAGCGAGAGCGATAATAAGACTGTTGCCAACAAAGTTAGCAATATATTGCCAGTTGGTAGAGCCGTCAGTTTCTCTAAAAAACCAAAAGATATCCGCATAGGCAGACTGGCAGAAAAAAATTAAAAGCCAAGCAAAAAGGACATTAGTTAACTTCAATTTATTCCACTCCCAGTGGCATTTAAGATTTTAACTTATTATAACCATTAGACTCGGTGATTTTATAGTAAAAGCTTTGTCTTAGTTAAACTTATGGCTAGTTATTACGAAGAACAGCTAACGGTGATTTCACTGGCCCAATCTGGAGGAAGTCCTGCATATTTCTCTGCCTCGGGGCGGGTAATAAATGGGTTTTTTAAGATAGTCAGCAATAACTCCACTTCACTAAAATCCCCATTTTCAGCGGCTTCAATAGCTTCCTGCGCCATATAGTTACGCAGTACATAGGCAGGATTAACCTGAAGCATTGCCTGTTGCCGCTCTTCGTCGCTCAAGTCTTGCGCTTCTAGTCTTAGCAAATAACTCTTAGACCAGAGATCAAATTTATCGCGATCGATAAAGTAATCTCTAAGGCTTTGATTCTGTTCCGAGAAATCACAGAGCTTGCGAAAGAACAGGGTGTAATCCACTCGATCATTGGCCATCATTACCAATAATTGATTAATCAATTGTTCATCTGATTTTTTATATTCCAGTAAGCCCAATTTTTTGGCCATAATTTGACGATAATGGCTTAAATATTCATTTTCATACTGTTGTAGACAATCGGTAATCTCGGAGGTATCCAGTAAAGAGCTAAAGCAGGTAGCTAAAGCATTTAAATTCCACAGGGCAACTGAGGGCTGGTTTTGAAAGGAATAGCGCCCCTGATGGTCCGAATGGTTGCAAATAAAACCTGGGTCATAGGTGTCTAAAAAGCCAAATGGGCCATAGTCTATGGTGTCGCCAAGAATTGACATATTGTCGGTATTCATAACGCCATGACAGAAGCCTACCGACTGCCATTGAGCAATCGTTTTAGCGGTACTAAGAACACAGCTTTGCAGAAGAAGATAATAGCGTTTTGGGCTATCGCTCCATTCAGAAAAATGACGCCCAATCAGGTAGTCGGCTAGCTGTTTAACCGACTGCGGATTATTACCGTAATGAAAATGCTCAAAATGACCAAATCTAATATGACTTCGTGCCACTCGACAGACGATTGCCGCGGGTTCAATAGCTTCTCTAACCACACCGGTTTCACCCGTGGTGAGGCAGAGCGCCCTTGTAGTTGCAATACCTAGCCCGTGCATGGCCTCAGAGCATAAATACTCACGAATACTCGAGCGCAAAACCGCACGCCCGTCGCCAAATCTTGAATAGGGTGTTTTGCCTGCGCCCTTAAGTTGAATATCCCAAAGCTCCGATGATTCACCTACAGGTAACTCGCCAAG
>JAHEHM010000056.1 GCA_024644585.1 Porticoccaceae bacterium
TCGATTAGAGGCTTTGATCGATAGCGTCTACAGCAGAAATAGGCTAAAATTGCGATCGCAAATTTTAATGGCAGAAAATACCTTGTCCGATCTTAGTCATATTAGAAATTTTTCAATTATTGCCCATATTGACCACGGTAAATCGACTATTGCTGATCGATTTATTCAGCTATGTGGTGGTCTGAGTGAGCGCGAAATGGCAGCTCAAGTACTCGATTCTATGGACATCGAGCGCGAGCGTGGTATCACCATTAAAAGTCAAAGCGTCACCTTGCCTTTTAAAGCTAAAGATGGCAAAACCTACCAGTTAAACTTTATTGATACCCCTGGGCATGTGGATTTCTCCTATGAGGTGTCTCGTTCTCTTGCAGCCTGTGAGGGTGCACTGCTGATTGTTGACGCGGCGCAGGGCGTTGAAGCCCAGTCGGTAGCAAACTGCTACACCGCGATTGCTCAGGGTTTAGAGGTTATTCCTGTTCTAAATAAGATGGATCTTCCTCAGGCAGAGCCTGAAAAGGTTATCGATGAAATTGAAAATATTATCGGTATTGAAGCTACTGAGTCTGTTCGCTGTAGCGCTAAAACCGGCGAGGGTATTAGCGATATACTTGAGGAATTAGTTTTACAGGTACCGCCCCCGGTTGGTGATGTGGATGCGCCACTTCAGGCCTTAATTATTGATTCATGGTTTGATAATTATTTGGGCGTTGTCTCTTTGGTGAGAGTGATGCAGGGCACGCTTCAGGTTAAAGACAAAATTATGGCCAAGTCACTTGGTAAATCCCATGTGGTGGACAGTGTGGGTGTATTTACGCCTAAGCGAAATCCTACGGGTGTACTTAAAGCCGGTGAAGTTGGCTTTATGGTGGCGGGTATTAAAGATATTTTAGGGGCACCGGTGGGCGATACCATCACTCATATGAGTAGCTCTGAAGCAGAGGCTTTGCCGGGCTTTAAGAAAGTTAAACCACAGGTTTATGCTGGGATGTTTCCCGTAGACTCGGACGATTTTGAGGATTTCCGCGAAGCATTGGCTAAATTAGCGGTTAATGACGCTTCGTTATTTTATGAACCTGAGAGTTCAGATGCCTTAGGCTTTGGTTTCCGTTGTGGTTTCTTGGGTATGCTCCATATGGAGATTATTCAAGAGCGTCTTGAGCGCGAATATGATCTCGACCTTATTACAACCGCACCGACTGTGGTCTACGAAATTGTCACTAACAAGGGTGATACGCTGTATATTTCTAACCCTTCTAATTTGCCCGACCCAGCAGCTATTGAAGAGATGCGCGAGCCTATTTGTGAAGCCAATATATTAGTGCCAAAGGATTATGTAGGTAATGTGATCGCACTCTGTGTTGAAAAGCGTGGCATTCAAAAAGATATGCAGTTCATCGGTGGTCAGGTTTCATTGAGTTATGATTTGCCGATGAGTGAGGTGGTAATGGACTTTTTTGATCGACTAAAGTCGGTCAGCCGTGGTTTTGCTTCATTGGACTATAGCTTTACCCGTTTCCAACTGGCTTCACTGGTAAAGCTTGATATCCTGATTAACGGCGATAAGGTTGATGCATTGGCAGCAATTATTCACCGTGATCATGCGACGCAAAAAGGCCGTAATCTGGCTGACAAAATGAAAGAACTTATTCCTCGGCAAATGTTTGACGTGGCTATTCAGGCAGCTATTGGCGGCAGTGTTGTAGCACGAACAACGGTTAAGGCACTGCGTAAAAACGTAACCGCAAAATGTTACGGCGGTGACGTAACCCGTAAGAAAAAGTTATTGGAAAAGCAAAAAGCCGGTAAAAAGCGCATGAAACAGGTGGGTCGTGTTGAAATCCCGCAGGATGCATTTCTTGCAGTGCTTAAGACCTAAGTGGTCAATTAAACGGAGAGCCTAATTATGGATTTCAACTTTGAGCTAATTCTTACCCTGTTATTTTTATTGTGCGGCCTAAGCTGGTTGCTAAACAAATCAATCAGGGGTGGTGAGGATACGCTAATTGGCTTTTTAGCCTCGATGGCACCCGTATTAGGTATCGTTTTAGTCTTAAGATCCTTCGTGATTGAGCCTTTCCAAATTCCCTCGAAATCGATGGTTCCCACCCTTAAGGTAGGCGACTATATTTTGGTGAATAAGTGGATCTATGGTGTAAGACTGCCAGTTCTGCGCACCAAGATTATTGATGTTTCTGAACCTGAGCGCGGTGATGTGATAGTATTTTTCCCGCCCCATCAGGATCGCTACTTTATCAAGCGCGTGGTTGGCTTGCCGGGTGATAAAATTAATCTCATTAAGGGTCAGTTGTTTGTAAATGGCGAAAAAATGCCACAAACAGCCTACTCGCAAGAATCTGCTGCACCCAGATCGGTGGTGATGACTGAGAACTTAACGGGTGTTGATCATCTTATACAGAGGCGACAGTCACCTACACGCCTGAGTTTAAATTTCTCCACAGTGGTTCCTGCAGGTCATTACTTTATGATGGGCGATAACCGTGATAATTCTAGTGATAGCCGCGTATGGGGACCTGTTCCTGCAGAGCGTATTGTGGGTAAGGCATTTGCCCGCTGGATGTTTTGGGATAGCTTTGCCAGTCTCCCTAGCTTTGATCGCGCCGGAAGCATCCAATGATAGGTAGTAACCAGTAATGACAGTGGATTCCACAAATAGATTGCTTCAAGAGCGACTTGATTATCAGTTTCGCGACGCTGATCTATTAACACTAGCCCTCTCTCACCGCAGTTTCGGTAGCAAAAACAATGAACGCCTTGAATTTTTAGGCGACTCTGTATTGAGTCTTGTAATCAGTGACTTTCTTCATCAACAGTTTCCTGATGCCCGCGAGGGTGACCTCAGTCGTATGCGCTCGCAAATTGTTCGTGCTGAATCACT
>JAHEHM010000057.1 GCA_024644585.1 Porticoccaceae bacterium
GAGGGTTATGGAACAGATACCCTCACTATTCATGGCGTGAAAAGCATGGCGGGTGGCGAATATGCTGTGATGCCCGACCGAATCGAAACGGGGACCTTTTTAGCGGCGGCTGCGGCTACTTGTGGCAAAGTTAAGGTCACTAAAGCTGATCCAGCCTCCCTCGAAGCGGTACTTTTGAAATTAAAAGAAACAGGCGCAGTGATTACCCAAGGCGAGGATTGGATACAACTTGATATGCAGGGCAAAAGACCCAAAGCAGTTAATATTAAAACCGCACCCCACCCAGGATTTCCCACAGATATGCAAGCACAACTAAGTGTTGTGAATGCGGTGGCTGAGGGTTCCGGTAGAATCACTGAAACAATTTTTGAAAATCGCCATATGCAGGTGCAAGAGCTAAACCGAATGGGTGCAAATATTGTCGTAGAAGGCAATACTGCAGTGGTTTCAGGAGTTGAAGGTTTGACTGGTGCGCCAGTTATAGCATCCGATCTGCGTGCATCCGCTGCGCTAGTAATTGCAGGAATGGTCGCATCGGGCGAAACTGCCGTAGACCATATTTATCATATTGACCGTGGATATGAATGCATTGAAGAGAAATTAAGCCAGTTGGGTGCTAGAATACGCCGAGTTCCATCTTAGTAAATACGAGATAGTTAAGACCTATGACGCAAATTACCATTGCCCTTACCAAGGGTCGCATTTTGAAAGAGACTCTCCCGCTTTTGAAAAAAATCGGTCTTGAGCCTGTGGACGATGTATTCACTAGCCGCAAGCTACTATTCCCAACCAATCAAGAAAATATCAGAATTCTGATACTCAGGGGCTCTGATGTACCAACCTACGTACAGTTTGGTAAAGCGGATATAGGTATTGCAGGTAAAGATGGATTGCTAGAACATCAAGGTGATGGTTATTACGAGCCGCTAGATCTAGGTATCGCGCGGTGCAAGTTAATGACGGCTGCCCCAGTGGGCTATCAGCCCACTGATGGGAAACTTCGCGTGGCTACCAAATATACCAAAGTGGCACGAGAATATTACGCCCAGCAAGGCAGACAAATTGATCTGATCAAACTGTATGGTGCTATGGAGCTTGCACCAATCATGGATTTAGCTGATGAAATCGTCGATATTGTGGACACAGGAAATACTCTCAAGGCCAATGGGCTTGAGGCGCGAGAAATGATTACAGAAATCAGTTCAAGAGTCATTGTTAATAAGGCTTCAATGAAGACAAAATTCCCAGAGATTAAAGATATTTTATCGGCATTAGAAGCGGCGGTGAGTTCGTAATTATGAGTAAACCTTTGATCAAAAGGCTAGCCACATCTGATGGCGACTTTATTCCTACTTTAGATAAGCTAGTGGCTTGGAATACTGTTTCTGATGAAACTGTAGAATCTCGCGTAGCAGAGATTATTCAGCAGGTAAGATCTAAGGGTGACCAGGCACTGGTTGATTACAGCAATCAATTTGATCGTCGTGCATTAAAAAATGCAGAGGACTTTTGTGTGTCCTCCGAAGCAATCCAGCAGGCCCTAGAGTCAATCGATACTGAAACTCGTGAAGCGCTTGAAGCTGCTGCTGAAAGGATTACTGAATACCACAGACATCAGTCCCATGAGTCATGGCAGTATCAAGAGTCTGACGGCACAATTTTAGGCCAGCGAGTCACGCCCCTAGACAGAGTAGGGCTGTATGTTCCCGGCGGTAAAGCCAGTTATCCCTCCTCTGTTCTGATGAGCTGTATACCCGCAAAAATTGCCGGTGTAGAAGAAATTATTATGGCAGTGCCAGCACCAGAGGATGAATTAAACCCCATTGTGCTTGCTGCAGCGGCGATTGCTGGGGTTGATAAAGTTTTTACCATTGGTGGCGCTCAGGCAGTGGCCGCTATGGCCTATGGAACAGAAACCATCCCTCAGGTGGATAAGATCGTCGGGCCGGGCAATATCTATGTCGCTACAGCCAAGCGAATGGTGTTTGGTGCTGTGGGTCTGGATATGGTGGCGGGGCCGACAGAAATTCTCATTATCTGTGATGGCAAAACAGATCCAGATTGGATTGCTATGGATCTTTTCTCTCAAGCCGAACACGATGAGAATGCTCAGGCGATTTTACTTAGCTGGGACAAAAAGCATTTAGATGCGGTATATCAAAGTATCGCAAAGCTGTTGCCAGATATGGAGCGCAAAGACATTATTGCCGAATCATTAGCTAATCGTGGTGCATTGATTGAAGTGGCTGATCAAAAAGAAGCCGTGATGTTGAGTAATCGCATTGCGCCAGAGCACTTAGAGCTATCGGTTGAAGACCCTGAATTATGGCTTTCAGATCTGCGTCATGCAGGTGCTATTTTTATGGGGCGCTATACAGCTGAGGCCTTAGGAGATTATTCGGCGGGCCCCAGCCATGTATTACCAACATCTGCCACTGCTCGATTTTCATCGCCATTAAGTGTGTATGATTTTCAGAAGCGCACATCGCTGATTCATTGCTCGCCTGAGGGCGCGTCAGAATTAGGCAAAATTGCTTCCGTTTTGGGTAGAGGTGAGGCACTAACTGCCCACGCCCGATCGGCAGAATACCGAATTAAAAAATAATCGCTTAGGGCCATTACTATGAGCAGCTTCTGGAGTGACTTCGTAAAAGATCTCGAACCCTATAGTCCGGGTGAACAGCCGCAGATAAGTAATATCACCAAATTAAATACCAATGAAAATCCCTATGGGCCATCGCCATCAGTTATCAAAGCGATAACTGCAGCGGCAGATGATCGTTTACGACTGTATCCGCCCCCTGAGTCTGAAGACCTTAAGCAAAAAATTGCAGATAATTTTAATTTAACTGCATCACAGGTTTTTGTGGGCAATGGTTCTGACGA
>JAHEHM010000052.1:0-1562 GCA_024644585.1 Porticoccaceae bacterium
TCCACTCCTTGGATTAGCTTGAAATTGATAATAACTGGGAAAGCTAACTACGTTACAAATAGCAATGGCGACATTGTAGGTTCAAAAAAAAAATAAACTATTACCCTTTGGTATTAAGTCAAAGTAATATAAAAAAGGCAGCCATTGGCTGCCTTTTTTATTGATGTTGTTAATATTCACCATTTATCTCAATTAAAGTCCAACCGGCGTGTCTCCAATCTTGTTCAATAGTATATTTTTTCAATTTATCAAACATTACATTTAAAGCATCCAGATCACTAATTGGAAAATTGCATGTGGTATCAGTACATAGCTTCTCTTCATAAACCCAATGTTCATTTGGATGAAAATAACCATATATCAGGTGCATAAACTCAGAACCAGCAGATAACGCAGCCCTGAAATCATCAACTAGTTTGTATTTATGAGTCTTGCTAAGATTAAACTGGCATGTATAGGCGTCACAGAAAACATAGGGTTGATAATCTGAATTCTCAGGATCTGTGTCAGAATCATTAAATACTTCAGGTGTTGGATTATTGGACCTGTTACCTTCAGCAAACTTAATCTGGTTGTATTGACAAACATGTTCAGCATAGTCTTGAGCCCTTGAACGAAGCCTTTCACTGGGCTGTATGTTATGAATAATTTTTTGAGAAAGTTGATTTTCACAATCCTCCGAAGAAAATGCTTTAAACAGTTCTGACTCATATCCATGATACCTAGATTCAATTCTTGAACTACCGAGTTCAGATCCAGCTATTTCTAGGTTATTAATAAGATTTTTTATTATGGTTAAATTATCAAAAACTTCTAAAAAAAGACCAGGTCGAGTAAAGTAGTCAATTGTCGCAATACCAAAAACCATCCTTGACTGTGCTTCAGCAAGAACAGAACCTGTCTTTTCTTCAGGGTAATCATCAGGAAACATAAAATAAATGTGAGGTCTATCGAATAAACTCTTCTTGAGGCGAGGCTTTTGTTCATCTAAATCACGACTTAATAATTGAAGCTCATCTTCAAATTCTTTCTTAAGCAAATCTGTTACATCAATACTTTTAGTTTGATTGAATCTAAAAGCATGCAATACCCTTGCGATACAATTTGTGTAAGGGGCTTTCGTCCACCAAAACCAATCCCGCCAGTCGAAGTGGTTTCTTGCACATTTCGTACCCTCTGAAAAAGCTTGTGTAGGCGATAGATCATAGGTTAAAACCAGATATGACAACGGCCATTGATCCAAACTGTGATCAAAGTTCTCGAGGTTTTTAATAGATGCAAATAACATATCGTCGCTATGTTTTGAGACTGCATGATTCTTACTACCTATTTTTAAATCGAATTTTTCAATAGTATATTGATCAAAATCGCCAACAGTCTCCGGTGGCTGACCATTGAACATTATATTAGCAAGCTCTTCTGGATGATCGTAGACCTTCACCTTGATGTCATAATCTGCCGATGCACCTGTTGAGATAAATAGCCCTATAAAAACTAACACAGGCATTAATAATAATTTACGAATTTGACTAAAAAAATTAGATTTTGATATTAAAAAGTTA
>JAHEHM010000052.1:1662-14532 GCA_024644585.1 Porticoccaceae bacterium
TCCACATAGCGATACATTAAATTAAGCGCGGTGCTGGCGGCCTTTTTTTCACAGTTAGCATGATCAATTAATAATAATTCAGGATTAGCCAGGGCATTATCAATCCATAATTGCGGTGTATTACAGGGAAGGAAATCTTCAATTTCTTGCAGAACAGTCATAGTCAATAAGGGCATAATTTTAAAGCCAGAATTATAAACAATCATGACCTAACTAACAGCCTAAATGAGCAAAAAAATAATAGTCTGTATCCTCAACCTACAAAGCGGCAACTAAATGAACTCACAACCATAGCCATATCTTTCTGTAAAAAAACTACAAATTCTTGTACAATCAGCCCATACCAACCCAGAAACCTAAGGCTTAATTTAATTAAACCTTATAACCTATTGTTATTAATGAGGTATTCCGTGTTAGAAGCCTATCGCGCCCATGTTGCAGAACGTCAATTAGAAGGCATCCCGCCTAAGCCATTAACCCCTGAGTGGACCTCCGCTTTAGTTGAGTTACTCAAGAATCCACCGGCAAATGAAGAAGCATTTTTGCTTGATTTAATTGCTAATCGGGTACCCCCAGGTGTGGATGAATCAGCCTATGTAAAAGCCGGCTTTTTGAGTGCCATTGTAAAGGGTGAAACCACCTCTCCACTGATCAATCGAGCGGATGCTGTTGAGCTACTTGGCAATATGCATGGTGGCTATAATGTGGCTACCTTAGTAGAGCTTTTAGATGACAGCGAGCTGAGTGAATTAGCCGCCAATCAACTTAAAGCAACCACTCTGGTATTTGATGCCTTTCATGATGTGGCTGAAAAAGCTGATGCGGGCAACGCTCAAGCTCAAGCGGTCATGCAATCATGGGCTGACGCCGAATGGTTTACTAGTAATGATGCAGTTCCACAAAGTATTAAAGCGGTGGTCTTTAAAGCTACGGGCGAAACCAATACCGATGACCTCTCCCCTGCACAGGATGCTTGGTCGCGCCCAGATATCCCTCTGCATGCGAAGGCCATGTACAAAATGACCCGTGATGGCTTAAACCCAGAAGAACATGGCGTTATTGGCCCTATGGCTCAGGTTGAAGAAATCAAATCTAAAGGTCTACCTGTTGCCTTCGTTGGTGATGTTGTAGGAACAGGATCCTCTAGAAAATCAGCCACTAACTCAGTACTCTGGTTCTTCGGTGAAGATATGCCCGGTGTACCTAACAAGCGCTCTGGCGGTATCTGTATCGGCAATAAGGTTGCTCCAATCTTCTTTAACACTATGGAAGATGCTGGCGCACTCGTGTTTGAGGCACCTGTAGATGATATTCATTACGGGGATATCATTGAGATTCGCCCCTATGATGGTCAGATTCTCAATGAAGCAGGCGATATTATCTGTGAGTTTGAGCACAAATCAGAAGTTATTCTTGATGAGGTTCAAGCTGACGGTCGAATTAACCTGATTGTAGGTCGCGGACTAACCCAAAGAGCTAGAGAGCATTTAGGTCTTCCTGCGTCTGATGTTTTCCGCAAGCCAGAAACCCCTCAAGAATCAACTTCTGGCTTCTCACTGGCGCAAAAAATGGTTGGTAAAGCCTGTGGCGTTGAAGGCGTTCGTCCTGGCACTTATTGCGAGCCTAAGATGACTACTGTCGGCTCTCAGGATACTACGGGACCCATGACCCGCGATGAACTTAAAGATCTCGCCTGTCTTGGCTTTTCATCAGATTTAGTCATGCAGTCATTCTGTCACACTGCCGCCTACCCTAAGCCCGTGGATATCGACACTCAGCATAGTCTGCCGGACTTTATTATGAATCGTGGTGGTGTTTCTTTACGCCCAGGTGATGGCATTATTCACAGCTGGCTAAACCGTATGCTACTGCCAGATACTGTAGGTACTGGGGGTGATTCACACACTAGATTCCCCATGGGTATTTCATTCCCCGGCGGTTCTGGTCTTGTGGCTTTCGCAGCCGCTACCGGTGTTATGCCATTGGATATGCCAGAATCAGTTCTAGTGCGCTTTAAAGGCGAAATGCAACCGGGCATTACCCTGCGTGACTTGGTTCATGCAATCCCCTACTACGGCATTAAAGAAGGTTTATTAACGGTTGAGAAGAAAGGTAAAAAGAACTTCTTCTCTGGTCGTATTCTAGAAATTGAAGGTGAAGGCATTGAAAGCCTCACTGTAGAGCAGGCATTTGAACTGTCCGATGCCTCTGCTGAGCGTTCAGCGGCAGGCTGTACCATTAAATTAAGCGAAGATTCGGTTGCTGAATATCTGCGTTCTAATGTCACGCTATTGCGCTGGATGATTGCTGAAGGCTATGGCGATGTGCGTACCCTTGAGCGTCGCGTGCGTCAGATGGAAGAATGGCTAGAAAACCCAAGCCTAATGTCTGCCGATGCCGATGCTGAATATGCCGCGGTTATCGAGATCGATCTAGCCGACATTAAAGAGCCTATCGTTTGCTGTCCGAATGACCCAGATGATGCCAAGCTTCTATCTGAAGTGGCTGGCGACAAAGTTGATGAGATCTTTATTGGTTCTTGTATGACTAACATTGGTCACTTCCGTGCCGCCGGTAAGCTACTCGATGAAGCCGGATCAGTGGATTCCAGATTCTGGATCTGCCCACCTACCCGTATGGATGCTCATACGCTTATGGAAGAAGGCTATTACAATATTTACGGCAAGGTAGGTGCTCGTACCGAGATGCCTGGCTGTTCACTGTGTATGGGTAACCAAGCACGAGTTCTTGCTGGCGCGACGGTACTCTCAACCTCTACAAGAAACTTCCCCAACCGTTTAGGTGATGGTGCTAATGTTTATTTAGCCTCAGCCGAGCTTGCCTCCGTGGGTGGTATCTTAGGTCGACTACCTACCCCCGAAGAATATATGCAATATGCGGGTAAAATCGACTCCATGGCCGATGAGATCTATCGCTATATGAACTTTGATCAGATTGAATCCTTCCAGAAGTCTGCTGAGCAAGGCAAAACCATTGCTGCCGAGCAGATTGTAGAAGTTAGATAATAACCACTTAACCCTGTTTTCTATATTTTTAGAAGCCCTGTATAAAGTCACTATGATTTATACAGGGTTAAATATTCCTCGCTTTAATCATATATCCGCAAAATTATTGTCTATACTTGCTTTAGGTAGAAATATTATAGCTTGTTTAATCATAAAGTCAGCTAGAAGTTCTATGGCTGAAAGCCTCTAATTCAAGCGATATTTTCCGCATTTTAACAACCCAAAGACTTAAGCGATGGCAGGAATATTCCTGTAGCTTAAACGCTCCTCTAATCGGAGCCTGCTCTGATCCAAAATCATCATCAGCAATTCTTAGTCTTGGGTTTACTTGCTAGTTAGTTGATAAGGAACGTCAATAATGGACAGAAAACTTTTTATATATATTCTTAATTTCAGCCTATTTTTATTTATCACAGGCTGTGGTGGTGGTGAGATTAAAGTGAATGAAGTAACAAAAAAAGTTTCTGATGGCACTCAAGAAAAGCTGCAGCCTGAACCTGAACCACAGCCTGAACCTGAACCACAGCCTGAACCTGAACCACAGCCTGAACCTGAACCACAGCCTGAACCTGAACCACAGCCTGAACCAGAGCCTCAGCCTGAACCTGTCGCGGATCCAAGCGATAATAAAACCACCCTTCGGTTCAATATATCCGATAGTAAATTATTGATAACAAACAGAGAACTGCTTGACTCTGGGACTTATAACAGCTCGATTAAAAGCACTCCGAAAATAGCAAGTTTTTCAAGAAGTCTCACATCAAAAAGCGCTAGCGCCATACCCTATAGCACTTCAGATCAAGCCAACAATGAGACTGATTCAAACGATATCGGGTCAAGCAATCTAATCTCTATCGATAAAGATGGCAATGCAAGGTTGGCTATAGAAACTAATGGCCAGGTCAAACTTTTATATACCGTTGCATCACCCGACAATAAAACGGTATATGTTGCTTTAGACTATGGGTGGTACGGCACTGGAAGCTCTGAAAAAATTATTGCAGAAAGGAACTGTGCTATTTATGCAGTCCAAAAAAGTGACAATAGCTATAAATGCGTAGCCAATGGCCTTTACCTTAAGGTTATGGATGAAAAATACTATAAAAATATTAGCGGCAATCACAAACCCATTCAATTCGATAATGAAAATAATGTCTATTTTTTAGCTAGTAATTTCAGCGTTATTATCAATGGTCATGACTGCACCAAATTTGAGACTAATCCAGAAACTGGCGAGCAGGTTTGTCTAGAACTCATAGATTACAGTGATAAGAAGTCAATCCCAAATGCGTTGAATTACGGTATTAATACCAACTCTTGGAACCCAAAAGTTTACAAGCAAGATGCCAATACCAAAGAGATAATTACCCTAACCCAAGATAATCAGAAAATTGATTTTTTTATGGTACTTGGTTCCGGCGAAATAGTTGTGCAATCTGCCAATGTTAGCTCCAGCTGGCAGGAAAAACAGCTATTTTTAATTCAAGGCACACAGGTGATTGATCTTAGCCAAAGCGATTGGGATGTGGATTTCTTTACTGTGGATGACGGAAATACCGTACTCTACGGAAATTACTCTAATGGCATTAAATTTGCGCGCCCAAACCCACAGGGTGGCGCTGACCAATCAAGCCTAAATACCGGTTTGTTTAACGCTAGTGGCACTAACACATCCTATAATAGTAAGCCTATTCGAATATTAACTGGCAATAATGGCCGTGTTTATGGGGTGTTTGAAGACTGGTCTAACAGACAAGATAGTCAGGGCAATAACATTAATATCAAGGTAATTTCTGTTTATCAAATACTACCTCATAATACTGTGCCTAAACTGGAAATTGAAATACCCGTAAACCAGTCTACTTGGAGTTGGCTGGATAAAACGCCTTTCCAGATTGCTGATGATTTTATTTATTACAAAGATAGCGAATCTGTTGATAAATTTGGGTCAGCAGATGTTATCAAACTGCAAAGCCTTAGTGATCGGGGGACCGTCCATACACTCCTTAAAGGAACAAAGGAAGCTCGCTATCAAATTTATAACTGGAAACTTAAAGATAAAACTATCTATTTTTCTGCTTTAAATAAAGCTAAGAACAAGGTAGTCACTGGCGAAATAGACACATCTAAGATAATAAATGGAAATCTAGACGAGGCTCTGATAACACAAGAATCGATTTCATCGATTAGCTCAGAGCTTAAAATTGATGATATAGAGATAATCGAACTAAAACAGGCGGATATTGACGATGGAAAGGCGCCAGACATTATTAAGGTCTATCAGGATAACGAAAACCTCTACTCAATGAGTGTCGATTTCAGTAAAAAAATGGATCACCAATCAGTTGATTTGGGACTAACAATAAATTCTTCGACCAATGAAGGGCCAAATAATGATGGTGTAATACCTGCTTTAAAATTATGGATTAATAAAACTCTCCATCTTATCCCCGACATGAATGGTCTTGGTGATGATAGTACATTGCCTTTAACAAAAAAGAATACCTATACATTGCGTTTTGCCAAAGACAGTATCAAGGACGCATTTAATCACAGTGAATTTCTTCCTGCTAGCGAACACTCAATTAAAATGCGACCTGCAAATGGCTTCTATATTGGCTCTATTAATGAAATACTTCCAAAGGCTATTGCTAGCGGGAAAATCCTTAGCTATGCAGTTAATTTTAATGAAGAAAAAGAATGGAAAGCCTTCGATTTAGCTGAGGTTCCAGCCAATGTTAGAATTGAATTTTCAGCCAAGAATCATTTTTGGTCAGGATTTGAGATAGTCTACTACCATGATGATTTGAATAAATTTATGGCAGAAATTAATATGGGGCATACAACCTCGGTAAATTACAAGTCTTCAGATCCAGATATATATTTTATTGTATATGATAATGCTCATACTCCACAAATACTGGATGGCACTTGGAAACGCTACCGAATAGATTTTTATTCTAATTATCTTAAATTTTATCATTCCAGAAATGGTATTGAATTTACTGAAGTTAAATCAATAAGCAAAAGCGATTTTGCTTCTCGAACCACTGATGGCAAATATCGTCTGTTGCTTCGGGTTCAAGAATCGATGGCCTTTGATAATCTTAAAATCATGGCTTTAGATGAATCTGGCATGATCATAGAGCCCAGTGAAGAAGATAGTTCGGACGAAATAATTCTAAATGAAGACTATAATGATGCTGAATTAGTTGACTCCAGATACAAAACAGATATCACTAAAGAGAAAGGTCTTGATAAAGACTAAAAAAACAAAAAACCCCGCTTTTGCGGGGTTTTTTGTTTCTATTTAAAGAAAACTGCAGTTACATATAGGCATTACTAGTATCTGTATGATCGGTAGAATCCTTAACCCCTTTTAATTCAGGGATTTTTTCCATCAGGGTTTTTTCCACGCCCTCTTTGAGGGTTAAACTCACTGATGAACAACCCTGACAGCCACCCCCAAATTCAAGTATCGCAAAACCTTCATCAACTGACGCAAGAGCCACATTACCCCCATGAGAGGCTAGACCTGGGTTAATTTCACTGTGAAGCAGGTAATTAATTCTGTCTTCGATAGGACTGTCATCTGTTACATTTGGCACGCGGGAATTGGGTGCTCTAATGGTTAGCTGGCCACCAAATTTATCCTCAGCAAAGTCAACTTTGGCATCGTCCATAAAAGGAATGCTGCGCTGCTCAAAATAGGCATTGAATTTATCGTATTCAACAATTTCATCTTCTTCGTTATGTTCACCCGGCCGACTGTAGGCAATACAGGTTTCGGCTTTGGGTGTTCCGGGGTCAGAAATAAACATGCGAATACCTATGCCCTCGCAATTTTGCTTTTCGAGCAATCCTGCAAGGTATTCTTGAGCCGATTCCGTAATAGTGACATTAACCATGAAATAATTTCCAACCTAAACCTGAGTAAAAGACTCTGCTATTTTACGATATGCGCGACTTAAACAAAACTTTTCTTTTTGAAAAATACTGGTATGATGCGCATCCATCAAAATATTTTGATAAAGCAATATTATTAAGGCGTTAAAGCACAGTATGCCAAAAGCAGATCAAAACAATATTCATCAATCCCTCATCAATGCCGCTGCCAAGCGTATCTTGCTGATTGATGGTGCCATGGGAACAATGATTCAACAGCATAACCTTGAAGAAGCCGACTTTCGTGGCCAACGCTTTGCCGATTGGGGTTCAGACATTAAGGGCAACAATGATCTGCTAAGCCTGACTCAACCTAAGATTATTTTAGACATTCACCGCGCCTATCTTGAAGCTGGTGCGGATATTATTGAAACCAATACCTTTAACTCTACTCAGGTATCGCAAGCTGACTACAATATGCAGTCACTGTCTGCGGAAATTAATCGCGAATCGGCAAAATTAGCCCGTCAGGCGGCTGATGAGTTTTCGACCCCTGATAGACCGCGTTTTGTCGCCGGTATTTTGGGTCCCACTAGTAGAACAGCTTCCCTATCGCCCGATGTGAATGATCCGGGTGCGCGCAATGTGACCTATGATGAGCTGGTTGAAAACTATATTGAATCCACCGAGGCGCTTATCGAGGGCGGCTGCCATCTAATTATGGTAGAGACCGTTTTTGATACGCTCAATGCCAAGGCGGCACTGTTTGCCGTACAAAAGGTTTTTGTAAAACTGGGTTACGAGATCCCCATAATGATTAGTGGGACTATTACCGATGCCAGTGGTCGTACACTTTCGGGGCAAACTCCTGAGGCATTCTGGAACTCTGTTCGTCATAGCACACCCGTCAGTATTGGACTTAACTGTGCTTTGGGCCCTGATGAGTTGCGCCCTCACCTATTAGAAATTTCGAATGTCGCTGACACCCTGGTGACCGCCCACCCCAACGCGGGGCTACCCAACGAATTTGGTGGCTATGATCTTGGCCCAGAGGACATGGCTGCGACTATTTTAGAATTCGCCCAGTCAGGATTACTGAATATTGTCGGCGGCTGCTGTGGCACCACCCCCGAACATATTAAGGCCATTGCCGATGCAGTGGCTGAGGTTAAACCGCGAAAAATTCCGGAAATAGCCCCTGCCTGTAGACTTTCTGGCTTAGAGCCTTTCACTATTAACACAGAATCCTTATTTGTGAATGTGGGTGAGCGCTGTAATGTGACCGGTTCAGCCAAGTTTAAACGACTGATTCTTGAAGAAAATTATGACGAAGCCCTTCAGGTGGCTTTACAACAGGTCGAGAACGGCGCCCAAATCATTGATGTGAATATGGATGAGGGCATGCTTGAATCCTTGCCCGCCATGGTGACTTTTTTAAATCTGATTGCTTCCGAGCCTGATATCTCGCGCGTGCCGATTATGGTGGATTCTTCCAAATGGGAAGTGATTGAAGCCGGCTTGAAATGCATACAGGGTAAATCGGTGGTGAACTCTATCAGCCTTAAAGAAGGTGAGCAGGAGTTTATTGAGAAGGCGACATTATGCAAACAGCATGGTGCTGCTATTGTAGTGATGGCGTTTGACGAACAGGGACAGGCTGATAACCTTGAACGTCGCAAACAGATTTGTCAGCGCAGCTACGATATGCTGGTCAATCAAATTGGCTTCCCTGCTGAAGACATTATTTTTGATCCCAATGTATTTGCTGTGGCTACCGGTATCGAAGAGCATAACCGCTATGGTTTAGACTTTATCGAGGCCACTGGTTGGATAAAACAGAATCTGCCCCATGCCCTTGTTTCTGGCGGCATATCCAATGTGTCATTCTCGTTTAGGGGTAATAACCCTGTGCGCGAAGCGATTCACTCTGCGTTTTTGTTGCATGCTATCCGCGAAGGTCTGAGCATGGGCATTGTTAATGCCGGCCAGCTTGCTGTATATGATGAGCTCCCCCCTGCCCTGCGAGATGCGGTAGAAGACGTGGTGCTGTATCGCAACGAACAGGCAACCGATAATCTTTTAGCCATTGCCAATGATTACCGTGGCGATGGTCAAACCAAGGCTAAAACTGAAGATCTTAGTTGGCGTGAGGAAAATGTTAATCGCCGCCTTGAACATGCGCTAGTTAAGGGTATTACCGCCTATATTGAAGAGGATACTGAAGAAGCCCGTCAACAGGCAGACCGCCCATTACATGTGATTGAAGGCGCACTGATGGATGGTATGAATATTGTTGGCGATCTATTTGGTTCTGGAAAGATGTTTCTACCACAGGTAGTTAAATCTGCCCGTGTTATGAAACAGGCAGTGGCTTACTTGCAGCCCTATATCGAAGACGAAAAAGATGAGTCTGCAAGCAGTAACGGTAAAATTCTTATGGCCACCGTAAAAGGCGATGTTCATGATATTGGTAAAAACATTGTGGGCGTGGTTTTGCAATGTAATAACTATGAGGTGATTGACCTCGGCGTGATGGTGCCTGCAGAAAAAATACTGCAGGTGGCTAAAGAGGAGCAGGTGGATATTATCGGTCTATCGGGACTAATTACTCCCTCCCTTGATGAAATGGTGCATCTGGGCAAGGAAATGCAACGTCAGGACTTTTCTGTGCCCCTACTGATTGGTGGCGCCACAACCTCTAAGGCGCATACAGCGGTTAAAATTGCCCCCAATTACGACAATAATCAGGCGATCTATGTTTCCGATGCTTCAAGAGCTGTTGGCGTAGCTAGTAAGCTGATAAACAAAGAGAGTCGTGATGGTTTTGTTGCGGATATCCAAAAGGATTATGACGCGGTTAGACTGCGCACCGCTAATCGCACCTCGCGAGGCACATTGTATGCCTATGAAGATGCAGTTAAACAAAAGCCACAGCTTAACTGGCGTGATTACACACCAGAGATTCCTAACCAGTTAGGAGTGACGGTTTTAGATGATTACCCACTAGAAGCATTGGTTCCCTACATTGATTGGACACCGTTCTTTATCACCTGGGATCTGGTGGGCAAGTACCCTAAGATTTTCAATGACGAGGTAGTAGGCGAAGCGGCACAAAATCTATTCGAAGATGCTCAGGCCCTGTTAAAGGATATTATCGACAATAAGCGTCTTAAAGCCCGAGCAGTGTTTGGCCTATGGGAAGCTAACAGCGTTAATCACGATGATATAGAAATTTATGGCTCGAATAAGGATGACCAGCCCCTAGCGACTGTGCATCATATTCGCCAACAAATTCAAAAGCCCGGTGCCAGTGAAGAGCTTTATTCACTAGCTGATTTTATAGCACCCAAAGATAGCGGGATAACTGACTACATTGGTGGCTTTGCGGTGACTACAGGCATTGGTGCGGATGAGCTAGCCGATCAGTATGAAGCACAGCAGGACGACTATAATTCGATTATGGTCAAGGCATTAGCCGATAGATTAGCCGAGGCCTTTGCCGAGCATTTACATGAGCGAGTGCGCCGTGAGCACTGGGGCTATGCGACCGATGAAACCCTTGATAATGAAGCGCTGATTAAAGAGAAATACCGTGGTATACGTCCGGCGCCCGGTTATCCTGCCTGCCCGGATCATACTGAAAAGGCCGCATTGTTTAAATTGCTTAATGCAACTGAAAATACTGGCCTAACCCTAACCGATAGCTTTGCTATGTCCCCGGCTGCCGCAGTAAGCGGCTGGTATTTTGGGCATCCTGAATCTAAGTATTTCAATACTGGCAAAATTGATAAGGATCAACTGGCATCGCTGGCAGAAAGAAAGTCTATGCCCGTCGATGATTTGGCTCGCTGGCTTAGCCCTATTTTGGATTAAGTTTGAATCAAGAAATGACAAAGCCTACCAAAAAAACCAATAAACCCAGCCTTGGCGCAGTGATAAAAAGTATCTTAGCCGCTGGAATTGGTGTTCAGAGCGATAAAAACAGAACCCGAGACTTTGAACAGGGAAATCCGCTTACGTTTATCATAGGTGGTATTGTTTTTACCCTGCTATTTATTGCGACCTTAGCCTTGGTGGTAGGTTTTGTTCTGAGTAACAACTAATTCAGCTTTAGATTATCGATAAACTCAGCATCCGCTATAATAGCCTCTAGATGCGCCTGATTACGCGGCAGTATTTGAGCATTATAAAACTGCGCTGTGGATAACTTTTGTTTAAGAAACTCATCCTGATCAGCTGCCTGTATTTTTTCAGCGGCGGCACAGCCAAGAACCGCCAGTTGCCAATAGGCCACTGAGTTACCCAATAGCATCATAAATTGATAGGCCACAAAGGATGCCTTTTGAGGATGTTTAAGCACATGTTCCAGTGCAGACTGACACTGGTTTAGTGCAATCTGTAATCCAGCGATTAGCGACTTAGATGGCTCAGTTTGGTTTGCTTCAATGGCTTGACTCATATCTGCAAGCAGCTGCTTTATCCCCTCACCCTGATCACGCAAACATTTACGGCCGATAAAATCCAAGGCCTGAATACCATTGGTACCCTCATAAATTGGCAATATACGAGCATCGCGCATATGTTGCGCGGCACCGGTCTCTTCAATAAAGCCCATTCCACCGTGCACCTGAACACCCAGCGAGGTGGTTTCCATTGCCATTTCTGTACACCAACCCTTAACCAATGGCGTCATCACCTCCACGCGCAATGCATTATGTGTTCTAACCTCAGGCTGCGGGTGGTGCGTGGCACGATCTTCGGCCGCCATAGTGGCAAATGACATGGCTCTTCCTGCTTCGGTTAGGGCACGCATTTGTAATAGCATGCGCTTAACATCGGGGTGATGAATAATCGGCGCCCTGCCCTCAACTCCCTGAACCGCTCCCTGCACCCGTTGACCGGCATAATCTAGAGCTTGTTGATAGGAACGCTCACCCACTGCGACACCCTGATGTCCTACGGCTAATCGCGCATGATTCATCATACTGAACATGCACATAAGCCCCTGATTTAGTGGTCCTACCAAATAACCTATAGCCCCCGCCTTATCACCAAAAGCTAGGGTACAGGTGGGACTACTGTGAATACCTAATTTATGCTCAACACCCACTGCTTGAACGTCATTACGATCACCTAGACTGCCATCCTCATTAATAAGATATTTAGGCACTAAAAATAAAGAAATACCCTGATTACCCTCTGGGGCGTCAGGCAATCGCGCTAACACCAGATGAATGATATTTTCAGCCTGCTCGTGATCGCCCCAGGTAATGTAGATTTTTTGACCGCTAATCAAATAGTGATCACCCGCCGGGACAGCTTTGGTTTTAACCGCCGATAGATCACTGCCCGCATGGGACTCAGTTAAATTCATCGTCCCCGACCATTTACCGGAAATTAACTGCTGAAGATAGCGCTGTTTTTGCGACTCTGAGCCATAGAGATTAAGTGCATGAATCACACCGCGGGTTAAGGTGGGCAAAAGACTAAAGCCGACATTGGAAGACTGCAGCATCTCTTGCACCACCGCGTCTATGACTACAGGAAACCCCGCCCCGCCAAACTCAGTAGCGCCACTTAAAGAACACCATCCGGCCTCTACCATCTGCTGATAGACGCCATCTAGGGCTGGCGAGGTAATCACCTGATTATTTTGCAAGTAAGCTGGCTGAGTATTCGAGGGCCAATTAGTAGGGGCTACCACCTGCTCAAAGAACTTTGCCGCTTCGGGTAAAATTGCCGCCACCATATCTTCACTGGCATCTTCATAACCGGGCATTTTGCAAAGCTCTGAATAGTTGACTAGATGCTCAAGAATAAACTGTAATTCTTGTTGGGGGACCTTGTATATTGTCATTAGGGCTTATCCTTTTGGCGACCGCTCCTCGAGTATCTACCTAGAATAATACCTATGACTTGAGCCAGTAAATGAAAAACTATGACTCATGAGTTTTGTAAA
>JAHEHM010000018.1 GCA_024644585.1 Porticoccaceae bacterium
TAATTCACTTTTATTAATCCATTCCAACGAGTTGTATAAGCCGGTGAGAGATATTCACGCTTCATTGCCCAACTTTTTTTTATGCCCTGTCTGGCAAAGAATACCTTGCCTCGACCGCTGTGATTGATGGTATCCACCACCTGCATCAGTTGGCGGCTATTGGCATGACCTGTGGGCTCGTCAAACAGCCCTGCTTGATAGGTGCCTATATCGTAAAAATCCGAGAGCACAACACCGGCTTTTGCGTATTGATAACCATCGCGCCACAGATGATCGAGCAATCTCATGGCTAATTGAATAAGGTCGCGGGTATCGTCACTGGGTCGGGTTAATTCTGCACTCAGGGCATTGCTATATTGCGGACTATCCTTTTGATAAGAGCTAGTGCGAATAAATACACTGAGTAATTTGGCCTGTTGGCGCTCTTTGCGCAATTTTTCTGCCGCGCGAGTGATATGCTCACAAACTGCTTGGCGCATCTGCACCAGAGATGTGACTCGAGTACCAAAGGAACGGCTGCAGATAATCTGCTTTTTGGTGGCGGGTATCTGCTCTAAGTCCATACAGGATTCGCCATTAAGCTCTCGCACTGTTCGCTCTAAGACTACCGAAAAATTCTGGCGTATGGATTTGGCTGAAGTATCGGCTAGGTCGAGCGCTGTATGTATGCCCATAGCTTGTAGACGGGCTGATAGTCTTCGGCCAACACCCCAGATATCTTCTACCGGCGTTAATGCCAGTAGTTTGCGCTGTCTGTTGCGATCGGTTAAATCCACAACTCCCCGAGTGGCTGAGTATTTTTTGGCGGCATGATTGGCGAGCTTAGCGAGGGTTTTTGTGGGCGCTATGCCGACACAGACAGTAATACCTATCCAGCGATCTATGGTGTGCTTTACCTGTTGCCCAAAATCAATCAGAGAAATAGCTGATTGAATACCGGTGAGATCTAAAAAGGCTTCATCGATGGAGTAAATCTCAACTCTGGGTGCCATATCTTCTAGGGTACGCATAACGCGATCACTCATATCGGCATACAGGCTGTAATTTGAGGAAAAAACTTTAATATCATGCTGCCTAATTTGCGACTGAATTTTGAAAATGGGAATGCCCATTTTTATACCTAGGGCTTTGGCTTCTTTGGAGCGCGCAACAACACAGCCGTCGTTATTGGATAGAACAACCACTGGGGTATTGGCTAAGTCGGGACGGAATAGTTTTTCGCAACTGGCGTAAAAATTATTGCAGTCCACTAGGGCAAAAATGGCGGACATTAGACGTGGCTACTTGTGACGTATATTGCGAATCACATTGGTCACTACACCAAAGATATCCAGCGCTGTACCCTCGGGAATATCTATAACAGGGTAGTCTGGATTGCGTGGCACTAGACGCACTGTGGGACGTAATTCGAGTTCTTTGACTGTCATCTCACCATGAATAGCCACGATCACGGTATCGCCATGCTCGGCGGTCACTGAACGATCAACTACTAGAATATCGCCGGCATAAATACCGGCTTGAATCATTGATTCACCTTCGACGCGAACGAAGAAAGTGGCGGCAGGACGCTTGATACACAACTCGTTTAAATCGAGGGTTTTTTCCACATAGTCTTGGGCGGGTGAGGGAAATCCTGCGGATACGGCTTCGCTAAAAAGTGGTATTTTTAGACGATGGGACTTGATCCATGCAAGGGCATGACTACAACCTAATAGTGAAAGGCTCATGATAATCTCGGCAAGCTATTATTAAAGTACTGTTTATTTATACAGTATCTAATACTAAGCAAATTTATTCAAGCCAATTTTGATGCAATAGGTTTTGAACCTAAAGGTCTTAAACCGTTGATGGGGCGTATAATCGCCACAATCAAAGTTTCAGGGTATCAATGGTTGTCGATAGGCAATCAGTGCTTTATGGTTAGGGCTATTAGCGGCTAACCAGCCAAATTTTAGGAGTTACAAATGAAATATGTGGGTCAAACTGAGTATGACCATGATGGAGCTTCTCCCCGTCAGGGCATCTTGCTGTGCAATCTGGGGACACCAGATGCACCTAGACCAGCTGAGCTTAGACGCTATTTAAAAGAATTTTTGAGCGACCCGCGAGTGGTTGAGATACCACGACTACTCTGGTGGATGATTTTAAATTTAATTATTTTGCGTATTCGCCCGCGCCGATCGGCAAAGCTGTATGAATCGGTTTGGACTGAGGCTGGCTCACCATTGATGTGTTACAGCCAAGGGCAGGTGAAGGCGGTTAAACAGCGTCTTGCGGAAAAATATGGTGATATTCCTGTGGTTCTGGGTATGCGCTATGGCAACCCTTCGATGGCATCGGCCATTAAAGAATTAACCGACCAAAACGTGCGCGATATTATCGTATTGCCGCTGTATCCTCAGTACGCTGGGGCAACCACTGGTTCTACTTTTGATGCTATCGCTAAAACATTTACTCAATTGCGTTGGGTACCAGAATTACAGTTTATTAATGGCTATCATAAATCTGAGGCCTATATTGAGGCTCTTTGCACGACGATAAAACGCCATATTGATCAACATGGGCAACCGGATAAATTTGTTTTTTCTTACCATGGCACACCAGAGCGCTATCTTAAGAATGGCGACCCTTACCATTGCTTCTGCCATCAAACCACGCGCTTGGTGCGTGAAAAATTGGGCTTTGATGAAGCTCAGGTGATGACTACTTTTCAGTCGCGCTTTGGTCGCGAACCCTGGCTGCAACCCTACACTGATAAAACCTTGGAACAGATACCCGAAGATGGCGTTAAACATGTGGCGGTTATCTGCCCGGGCTTTTCTTCAGATTGCTTAGAAACCATTGAGGAAATTAATATGGAAGCCCGCGAGAGCTTTATTGAGAGTGGCGGCGAGCAGTTTCATTATATTCCCTGCCTCAACGATGACCCTGTGCATATTGATGCCCTGGTAAGCATCCTAGAAAAACGTTTAGCCCTGTCCCATTAACCCTAACAGCCTACCCCTTATTTTTTTGACTGCTATTTGTTGTCAAATGTAAGGAATTATATTTTGAGATTCGTATAATGGGGTTTTGATTTAAAACCCGATGGGTTGTTAGTGGAATCTTATGAACATTAAAGCTTATATGCAGTCTTTGGGCACCGCCGCCCGAGAAGCCTCCCGTGAACTTGCGCGCGCCAATAGCGATGTTAAAAATAATGCGCTTATTGCTATTGCCAAGCAGTTGGATGCCAATCGCGATACCGTTTTGGCGGCAAATAAGTTGGATATGGATAATGGCCGCAGTAATGGCTTAAATGATGCGCTGCTCGATCGCCTTGAACTGAATAATGATCGCGTCGATGCAATGATTGAGGGTCTTCATCAGGTGGCAGAACTGCCAGATCCGGTGGGCGAACTCACTGATTTGGGCACCCGCCCAAGCGGTATTAAACTGGCCAAAATGCGTGTGCCATTGGGTGTGATTGGTATTATTTATGAGTCACGACCTAACGTTACCATTGATGCGGCCAGTCTCTGTCTTAAGTCTGGCAATGCAACCATCTTGCGCGGTGGCAGTGAGGCGATTGAGTCGAATCAGGCAATTGCTCATTGCATCAGCCTAGGTCTAACTGATGCCGGGCTCCCTAATACTGCGGTGCAGGTGATAAATACTACCGATCGCGCGGCAGTGGGTGAGCTCATTACCATGACTGAATTTGTCGACGTGATTGTCCCCCGTGGTGGCAAGGGTTTAATCGAGCGCATTAGTGCCGATGCCCGTGTGCCTGTGATTAAACATCTGGATGGCAACTGTCATGTGTATATCGATGAGTTTGCTGACCTAGATAAGGCGGTAGCCATTGCTGTAAACGCTAAGACTCACCGCTATGGTGTGTGTAATGCCATGGAATCACTGTTGGTGGCCGAGTCAGTTGCGGCAAAGGTTTTACCTTTAATCGCGACGATCTATGCTGAAAAATCAGTAGAAATGCGTGGCTGCTCTGAAAGTTGCAAAATTTTGCCGGCAATTTCTGCGGCTAGTGAGAGTGATTGGAGCGAAGAATATCTGGCGCCGATTGCAGCGATTAAGGTGGTTGCTGGTATTGATGAGGCGATTGAGCATATTAATACTTACAGTTCACAGCATACTGAATCAATTATCACTGAGGATACTGAGCGCGGCCAACGGTTTATTGCTGAGGTGGATTCGAGCTCGGTAATGATTAATGCTTCAACCCGATTTGCCGATGGTTTTGAATATGGCTTGGGTGCTGAGATTGGTATTTCCACGGACAAAATTCATGCCCGAGGCCCAGTTGGACTGGAAGGTTTGACGAGTCAGAAATGGGTGGTGTTCGGCGATGGGCAAATTCGTCAGTAATATGTCGGTTGCTCTGTTTGGCGGCACCTTTAACCCCGTCCATTTTGGTCATCTTAACCTAGCCAATAACTTAGCTGATTACTTGCAAGTTGAGTCTGTGCGCATGATACCTTGCGCCATTCCTCCACATCGCGAAGCACCCTCGGTTAGCGCTGAGCAACGCTTGGCGATGTTGCAATTGGCCATTGATGATCAACCTTTGCTTGTCTCTGACGACTTTGAATTACGTAAGAACACGCCAAGCTATAGCATTGAAACCATTCAACAGATACGACAGCAGCTGGGCGACCAAATTCCGCTGTTTTTTTGTATTGGTATGGATTCTTTATTGACCATTGATAGCTGGCATCAGTGGCAACAATTATTAGACTATTGCCATCTGGTTATCTGCCCAAGACCGGGCTATGAGCTCCCCACAAAAGGTCATCTTGCCAAGTGGATTGAACAGCACAAATGCGATGATATAGATAAAATAAAGACCCTTGCTCAGGGTCGTTTGCATCTGTGTAAAATACCTTTGAAAGATATTTCATCTACTGCTATCAGAGATAGTATAAAATGCGCACAGAGTATCGATCATTTAACCCCTAAATCAGTGGTTAATTTTATTTCACAACATTCTTTATATGAGTAACCTATTGCTATGACGCAAGCATTAAAAGACATTATTATTAACGCCCTCGAAGAGGTTAAAGCTACGGAAATCACGACTATTGATGTACGTGACCTTACAGGTATTACAGACACTATGGTTGTTGCCTCGGGTAACTCTAACCGACAGGTGAAGGCACTAGCCAACAGTGTGGTGGTTGATGCTAAAGCTGCGAATCATGACATGATCGGCATTGAAGGTGATGATAAGGCGGAGTGGATTTTGGTAGATTTTGGCGATGTTATTGTTCATATCATGCTACCGGCTACGCGAGAGTTTTATGATATTGAGCGTCTGTGGTCGGTTAGGCCTAACGATGCTGACGAAGATTAGGCATTGCGCTTATAAGATCCTAATTAAATAAACACCGAGGTTACTGACAGGCCTATGAAGCTCAAATTGCTAGCAGTTGGAACGCGTATGCCCCAGTGGGTAGAGACTGGCTTTAATGAGTACCATAAGCGCATGCCTGCAGAGCTTAAATTAGAAACTATTGAAATCCCTCTAAGCCCCAAGGGTAAGGGTTCAGCGAACCCCTCTAAGGAAAGCCAGGGTCAGGCTATACTAAAACATATTGGTAAGCAGGATAGAGTGGTTGCTTTGGATGTTTTAGGCAAGTCCATGTCAACCGAGTCACTGGCAACTCAGCTTGCTAACTGGCAGATGAACGGTCAGGATATTTGTTTGCTTATTGGTGGCCCTGATGGACTCTCTGCAGAATGCCTTCAGCGCGCCGATACCAAGTGGTCTTTATCCGATCTTACCCTGCCCCACCCTCTGGTTCGGGTGTTATTAATGGAACAGCTTTATCGGGCTTGGACAATTAATCAAAACCACCCCTATCATCGAAGTTAGGCGCAGTAACCATGCTACAAGACAATGCCATTTCAGACCCTCGCAAAGAACAGAAGATATTCTATCTGCGAGTGATGACATCGGTGTTAATTGTTCTAGGTTTAACTAGCGTTATTCTATTTCGATACTTCGATCTACAAATTAATCGGCATCTCGATTATGTGACCAACTCGAATAAAAACCGCATTCATATTCGTTCGGTAGCCCCAACCAGAGGGCTTATTTATGATCGTCGCGGCGAGCTTGTGGCTGACAATCGTCCATCTTTTACCCTCAATGTTATCCCCGAAAGCGCTAGTAATATTGATCAATTATTGGGCCGAATTGGCGATCTTATCAGCCTATCTGAAAGAGATATTGAGCGCTTTATGAAGCGGGTTAAGCGCAATAAGCGTTTTCAGTCGATACCTTTAAAATACAATATTACCGAACAGGAACGCGCTATATTGGCCGTGAATAGCCATATTCTTGCTGGCACCGAGGTTAGCGCTCAGCTTATGCGCCATTATCCCGAGGGAGCCCTGCTTGCACACAGCTTGGGCTACGTTGGCCGTATCAACGACCGTGAAATTAAAAAAATTGACCCTGAACAGTATCGCGGCACAGACTTTATAGGCAAAATTGGCTTAGAAAAATTCTACGAGAATATCTTGTTGGGTCAGGTTGGTACGGAACAGGTCGAAACCGATGCGCGAGGCAGGCTAATGCGCATCTTGGATAAAACAGACCCTGTTCCAGGCAGTAATCTGACTATTTACATGGATACCGAACTGCAACGAATAGCCGTAGAGGCTTTAAAGGGTGAACGTGGTGCCTTGGTAGCAATGGATGTAAAAACCGGGGGTATTTTGAGTATGGTCAGCAATCCCAGCTATGACCCTAACCTGTTTACCTCGGGAATTAGCCAGAAACAATATGATGGTTTGCTTAACTCACCTGATCGCCCATTGTTTAATCGCGCCCTTCGCGGCCAGTATCCCCCGGGCTCAACGGTTAAACCCTTGTTTGGCCTGATTGGCTTACAGCATGAAATCTATGATATGGATTACTCGATTTACGATCCAGGCTATTTTTTTATGGAGGGCATTAAACGTCCTTGGCGAGACCACAATTCCGATCAGGGTGGCCATGGCTATGGGGTTGATTTAGCCGAGGCTATCATCGAATCCTGTGATGTGTTTTTCTATACCACCGGCGTAAAAACTGGCATCGACTTACTGTCTAAAGAAAGTGCTCTGTTTGGCCTTGGCGATATCACAGGTATTGACCTTCCTGGCGAGAAACGCGGCATTATGCCCGACAGAGCATGGAAAAAAGATAAGCGCCGACAGGAATGGTTCAATGGCGATACGATCAATATGAGTATTGGCCAAGGCTTTATGCTAACTACTCCACTGCAGTTAGCGGTGATGTCGGCGCGCATTGCTACTCGTGGCGAACAGATTATCCCTAAACTGGTAAAGTCTATTGATGGCACGCCTGTTGAACCAGAATTTGCCGGTGAAAAAATAAGCTACGATAAAAAATATTGGGACTATGTGCATCAGGCTATGGTGGATGTGGTGCACTCTAAAAAGGGCACTGCACGATCGATTAGCAAAGGCATAACCTATAAGTTAGCGGGTAAAACCGGGACTGCCCAGGTGATAAGTATTAATGAAAAAGAAAAATACGATTCGTCTAAAATTGATAAGAGCAAATGGGATCATGCGCTATTTGTTGCCTTTGCCCCTGCAGAAAATCCACAAATTGCGCTGGGTTTGATTGTGGAAAATGGTGAGCATGGTAGCCGCACAGCAGCTCCCATTGCACGTAAGGTCATTGATAGCTATTTGATGGGCTTTCAGCAAGACAGCAAATCCTCGGCCACAGCAAAATTAGCCGGTGGTTTTTCAAACCCTGCCGAGAGTAACTAGCCTATGTATAAATACGATTTTGTTAGACAGCTGAATACCAAAGGCGGTGACCGGCATCAAAACCCCTTTCATATTGATGTCACGCTAATGCTTATTTTATTTGCGCTGTGCTTAACTGGGCTGTTTGTTCTGTATAGTGCGAGCGAACAAAGTTTCTATTACGTGAAGCGTCAGGCAACCTTTATGCTTGCGGGCTTTGCGGGCATGCTTATTGTGGCTCAGTTTCCGGTCCGGTTTTGGGAGCGTATTGCAGTGGTTTTTTATGCCGCAGCCCTTTTAGCATTGTTGGCTGTTTTATTATTTGGAATTGAAGCCAAGGGCGCTACTCGCTGGCTGAACTTAGGTTTCACTCGCTTTCAACCCTCTGAAATCGCGAAAATTGCTGTACCCTTAATGGTATCTGCCTACCTTAGTCGCCACGTAATTCCACCATCCTTTAAGCATGTGACGGGCGCGCTATTAATTGTTGCGGTTCCAGCATTTTTAATTCTTAGACAACCCGATCTGGGCACCTCAATTTTGGTATTTGCTTCTGGTTTTTTTGTATTGTTTTTGGCAGGACTTAGAAAGCGTTATCTTGTGGGATCGTTTTTTACCGCCCTTGCGGCAGCCCCCCTGCTTTGGCTGTTCGTTATGCGGGACTATCAAAAACAACGGGTCTTAACCCTGCTTTCTCCGGAAGATGACAAATTCGGTGCTGGGTGGAATATTATTCAGTCCACCACAGCCATTGGTTCGGGTGGATTATCCGGTAAAGGCTGGACTGAGGGCACTCAATCACAGCTAAACTTTCTACCAGAAAGTCATACTGATTTTATCATTGCCGTTTTAGCGGAAGAATTTGGTTTATTGGGTGTTTTAGGGCTCTGCGCCCTCTATCTTTTATTGGTAGGATATTGCATGATTATCGCTATCAATGCGCAGTCACAATTTGCTCGCTTGATGGCGGGAAGTATTAGCCTGACATTTTTCATTTATATGTTTGTTAATATGTCTATGGTATCTGGCTTACTGCCTGTTGTTGGGGTTCCCTTACCCCTAATTAGCTATGGCGGCTCAGCAATTGTGACTCTATTTTTTGGTTTTGGCATCCTTATGGCAATCAGCTCAGAACCCAAACGAATTGGAACTTGGCGTTAATGAAAATTTTAAAGTTTGTTGTTTTATCCAGTTGTCTATTGCTGGCACCCTTGAGTTTTTCCGACTATTCACAGCAGCCTCAGGTTGCGCCCTTTATCGATCGCATGGTGGAGGAGCATCAGTTTGAGCGCGCGCAAGTATTAGAATGGCTTAAGGTCGCTGAAAATCAACAATCTATCGTTAAGGCCATGAGCCGCCCTGCTGAAAAAGTTAAACCTTGGCATGAATACCGTAAGATTTTTGTTTCTGAGCTACGCATTAAAAGAGGCGTAGAATTTTGGCAGCAACATGAAGAGACCTTAGAGCGTGCTTACAAGGAATATGGGGTTGATCCTGCAATTATTGTCAGCATCTTAGGCGTGGAGACAAACTATGGTCGCAATACCGGTAGTTATCGCGTCATTGATGCCTTGAGCACCTTAGCCTTTGATTACTATCACAGCATTGAAAAACGCGAATCTCGCAAGAAATTTTTTACTATTCAGCTTGAGAATCTATTTTTACTGGCTCGCGAACAAAAGAAAGACCCGCTTAGCCTAACAGGCTCCTATGCTGGCGCAATGGGCTGGGGTCAATTTATGCCCGATAGTTACCGCGATTATGCGGTTGATTTCGATGGCGATAATCTTGCTGACATCTGGACAAACCCAACAGATGCGATAGGTAGTGTAGCTAATTACTTTAATAAAAAGGGTGGCTGGAAAAAAGATCAACCGGTTGCCACTAGAGTACATATTGGCGAAAAGCTAGACACTCAGGGTCTTAATAAAATGCGTAGACCCAAGGTCACTATCGCAGAACTTATTGTGAGAGGTTATCAGCCAGTGCAAAACTTTGCTGAGGATAGCCTTGCGTTCCCGATGAAGCTGACCGCTAAATATGCTGATGAGTACTGGCTTGGATTTAATAATTTTTACGCTATCGGTCGCTATAATCCGCGGATTAAGTATGCGATGGCAGTCTACCAATTGAGCTTAATGATTAAAGAGCAACGTTGCGAAACTCCTGAAATTTGTTCTTAATTGATTAAAAGATCCTGTTTGAATTGAAATCCTATCGATTCTTTTTTGTTGTTGTCTCGTTTCTCCTGCCGGCCTGTGGTGGGTATTACTATGCCCATCCACAACAAGACGGCGCTGGGGTAAAAATCGATATCAACACAATCCAAGATGCCCAACCGATTATTGAGCCTATTACCAAAGCGGGCAACACAAATCCCTATACCCAGTTTGGTATAACCTATGAAATTATGCCCAGTAGCTTGGGCTATAGAGAGGTGGGGAATGCCTCTTGGTATGGCAGTAAATTTCACGGCCGCCGAACCTCTAATGGCGACATCTACGACATGTATAGCATGACTGCAGCACATAAAACTCTGCCTATCCCAACCTATGTGCGGGTCACGCGTCTGGATACTCAGCAAACCATTATTGTTAGAGTGAATGACCGCGGCCCTTTCCATGATCAGCGAATCATTGATCTTTCTTATGCTGCAGCGGTGAAACTGGGCTTTTCCGATTCAGGAACAGCTAAGGTGCTTGTTGAGGCCATAGATGCTTCTGTCCCCCTGCCCTCTGATGATGAAAAAGCCTATCTGCAAATTGGCGCCTTTGATAACCCTGAATCTGCTATAAAATTTGCTGCACAGTTTGATGATAAAATAAGTGCACCCATTGCAATAAAAGCCGTTAACAGCGCCTATAAAGTACTTATTGGCCCCTTTAAAAATTCAGGGGAACTACTTCTTGCAAAACAGACTCTAAGACTTGAATCTAACATTTCGGCCTTTGCAGTTAATCGATAATTTTTGGCTTTTGGTCAGTATTTCAGCACATTCATTATGGGCAGTGATGCACGACTAATGTTAGACTATGCAGTATTAAACTATGGTTCTGTTTGGTATCCCTACTATGTTGAATAAAAGCTTTTCTCTTTCATTATTAATATTGCTTTGCATCTTAGCTAATCCCTTTGCTGCAGCTAAGCAATTTCTTCCTGATGCGCCTAATGTCGATGCAAAAGCATGGATTTTAGTGGATGCTGATACCGGTTACGTTATCGCTGAACAAAATGCTGACGATACCCTGCCACCGGCTAGTTTGGCCAAGATGATGACAACCTATATCACCTCTAAGGAAATCGCTGAAAATCGCCTTAAAGAGGACGACGTAGTGGTTATTAGTGATAATGCTTGGGAATTGGGTGGTGCTAAAACCGATGGCTCTACGATGTTCCTAAGCCCAAGATCTAAGGTGTCAGTGATTGACCTTATGCGTGGGGTTATTATTCAGTCAGGCAATGATGCCGCTATCTCTTTAGCGGAGCATATTAGCGGCGGTGAAACTGCCTTTTCCGATAATATGAACTACCAAGCTGAACTAATGGGTATGACTAATACTTATTATATGAATGCGACCGGCCTACCCGCCGAAGGCATGGTAACCTCTGCTCGCGATTTGACCATACTTGCTAAGGCCATTATCAATGAGCACCCCGAGTATTACAGTATTTATTCGGAAAAATATTTTAGCCATAACAATATTAATCAGCCTAATCGCAACCGTCTTCTTTGGCGAGACAGCAGTATTGATGGATTAAAAACGGGACATACTGAAGCCGCAGGCTACTGCCTAGTTGCCTCATCTAAACGCCGTGGAATGCGCTTAATTTCGGCTGTACTAGGCGCTAAAAGTGATGATGCGCGAGCGCGCGAATCACAAAAACTTTTCTCTTACGGTTTTAGACATTTTGAGACTAAGAAAATATACAGTGCTGGTGAGTTAATTAAAGAAAATGCCGTGCTTTGGTACGGTGAAGAAGATTTCCTAAATCTGACTGTTGAAAATGATATTACCCTGACCTATCCCAAGGGTGAAAAGAAAAACTTATCGGCACAAATTACTGTGGATAATGAAATTTCTGCACCTATAACGGCGGGACAGGTTCTGGGTAGCCTTGAGATTACTCTAGATGGAAAAACCATGACCCAGGTGTCTTTAGTGGCAGAAAAAGATATCGCTGAGGCCGGTTTTTTCTCAAGATTTTTTGACTGGATTCTCTTGTTCTTTACCCAACTACTTTCCTGAGTTAATTATTGTGACTGAAGAGAAAAAACCCGAAATAGAATTCCCTTGTCAGTACCCCATTAAGGTACTGGGTGAGGCGCATCAGGAATTAAATGAGCATGTCATCAAAGTAATGAATACCCATGCGCCTAAAATTACTGAATCGGATTTAAAAATCAGTCATAGCAGCAAGGGTAAGTGGCAATCAATTACTGTGTTTATTATTGCCACTGGCAAGCCCCAATTAGATGCCATTTTTGCTGATCTTAAAACGAGCAATAGAGTCAAAATGGTTCTTTAACCATGTCTTCTAGCGATCAATCTTTACCTTTAATTATTCGCCATTTGGGACTACAGGACTACTCAACGACTTTTACTGCCATGAAACATCTGGTTGATAGTCGCAATAAGCAAAGCTGTGATGAAATTTGGTTCTTAGAGCATCAGCCTGTTTTCACTCAGGGTCAGGCCGGCAAGGCGACTCATGTGCTTGCCCCAGCAGAGATACCGGTGGTTAAGTCAGACCGCGGCGGTCAGGTTACCTACCATGGCCCCGGGCAGATTACTGCCTATCTAATGATTGATTTAAAACGTTTAAAGCTAGGGGTTCGCGACTTGGTGAGCTTAATGGAACAGGCTATTGTCGACTGCTTATCTCATTGGAATATCGAGGCTAATCCAAGATCTGATGCGCCGGGTGTTTATACCTCAGAGGGACAAAAAATTGCATCCCTAGGCCTCAGAATTCGCAAGGGCAGCAGCTATCATGGCTTAAATTTTAATATTGATATGGATATGGAGCCTTGGGGACGTATCAATCCCTGTGGTCTTGGCGTAGAAATGACTCAGATGGTAGATCTAATTGAAGCACCACCCAGTAAACAGATGGTTGTTGATAAATTAGCTGAACTGCTACAGCAGGCTCTGGGTTATAATAGTCATCAGCTTGGCGATAACAGTATTTTAGTAGCGCATTAATTGAAGGTAATTTCATGACATCAAATCTGGTTGATCCACCAAAAAGAACCAAACGGCTCCAGCAAGGCGAGAAGCTGCGCAGTGCTGATAAGGTGGAGCGCATTCCTGTTAAGGTTATTCCCACTACGGAATACCAAAAAAAGCCGGAGTGGATGAGAATCCGCTTAAACGCGTCGCCCAGAGTGAATGAAATCAAAAGTATTTTGCGTGAGCATAAGATGGCTACGGTCTGTGAAGAGGCGGCTTGCCCCAACCTTCATGAATGCTTTAGCCACGGCACTGCAACCTTTATGATTATGGGCGAAATCTGTACCCGTCGCTGTCCGTTTTGTGATGTTGGTCACGGTAAGCCCAATCCTCTCGATCAAGATGAGCCATTGAATCTTGCCAAAGCCATCAGTGAAATGGCGCTAAGTTATGTGGTGATTACTTCTGTTGATCGCGATGATTTACGAGATGGCGGTGCGCAGCATTTCGCCGACTGTATTCGAGAATCACGTCTCCTGTCACCTAATCTTAAGGTTGAGGTTCTTGTGCCAGATTTTCGCGGACGTATGGCACCGGCTTTGGATATTTTATCGGCTACACCCCCCGATGTGTTTAACCACAACATGGAAACTATTCCTCGCCTTTACCGCGAGGCAAGACCGGGTGCTAATTACCAGTGGTCACTGAAACTGCTTAAAGATTACAAGGCGCGTAACCCGCTAGTTCCTACTAAATCTGGACTTATGGTGGGTCTTGGCGAAACTAAAGATGAACTTCTGCGCACCTTAGATGATCTGCGTGAGCATGATGTTGATATGTTGACTGTGGGTCAGTACTTGCAGCCTTCAGCCAGTCACTTACCCGTTGATCGCTTTGTGCATCCTGATGAATTTCAGGAATATACGGAGTACGCTGAAAGTATTGGTTTTTCTCAGGCAGCTTGCGGACCGTTGGTGCGTTCAAGCTATCATGCGGATAAACAGGCACGCGGTGAAGATATAACCTAGGCTTGGTTTAGCTTATTCGTCTACCCAAACTTCTCTCAATGGCTCACCAAAGTCATCATAGATAATCTTTTTCTTTGGCCGCTTGGACGCCTTACTTGCCGGCTTGGCCGGTGACTTGCGTTTACGCTGGTCTATCTTTGTCACCAAATCGTTAACGTAGGTTCGAGTTTTGATTGGCGATGGGCTAACAAAAACCCCTTTTGCACGGGGTTGGTCGGCGGGCTCGCCGGTTTCTCCTGGGTGACATTTTTTAATTTCACCACCACTACCCAGAAACGCTTCGGTTTTTTCACGAAGCTGTTTGCGGAAGCTATTTTTTGAAATGCCGTTACTCAAGATGTATACCTTTG
>JAHEHM010000022.1 GCA_024644585.1 Porticoccaceae bacterium
GCAATAGGTAAAATCCGCACCCATGCCGAAAGGCGCTAATTACTATTAAATTTAAAGTCTGATTTGGAGACATTATATGGCCGTTGAACGCACTCTATCTATTATTAAACCTGATGCCGTAGCAAAAAATGCAGTGGGTCAAATTCTTAGCCGCTTTGAAGCTGCTAACCTGCAGGTTATTGCACTTAAGATGCAGCAGCTTACTCAGGCACAAGCTGAAGGTTTTTATGCTGAGCACAGCGAACGTCCATTCTTTAAAGATTTGGTGGCTTTTATGACCTCTGGTCCTGTTTCAGTTCAGGTTCTAGAAGGTGAAGGCGCTATTCTAAAAAACCGTGATCTAATGGGTGCAACTAACCCTAAAGAAGCGGATGCCGGCACAATCCGTGCTGATTTTGCCACTTCTATCGATGCTAACGCAGTTCATGGTTCAGATTCTGAAACCTCAGCAGCACGTGAAGTAGCTTACTTCTTTGACGATAACGAGATCTGTGCTCGTTAATTATTGCGAGAAAACTAATGCCAGATAGCGCATTAAATACTGCTGAGCAGTTCACGCCCCAATCGGTTAAAACTAACCTATTGGGGCTTTCTGTTTCCAAGCTAGGCGATTTCTTCGAGCAGTTAGGGGAGAAACGTTTTCGTGCCACACAAATGGTGAAGTGGATTCATCAGATGGGTGAATGTGATTTCGATCAGATGACTAATCTGTCTAAATCCCTGCGTGAGAAACTCCATGAGTCGGCTGAAATCTGTCTGCCAGAAGTGGTGAGTTGTCAGGATTCGACTGACGGTACCCGCAAGTGGCTGATCAAAGTCGAAGGCGGAAGCTGTATTGAAATGGTTTATATCCCTGAAAAAGATCGGGGAACGCTCTGTGTGTCATCTCAGATTGGTTGTGCTTTGGACTGCAGTTTTTGCGCCACAGGCAAGCAGGGATTTAATCGCGATCTTAATACAGCGGAAATTATTGGTCAGCTATGGATAGCCGCTCAATCATTCGATCAATTTGCGGCCAAGGCTCCACGCAGGGTTAGCAATGTAGTAATGATGGGTATGGGCGAACCACTAATGAATTTTAATAATGTGGTTGATGCGATGAACTTGATGATGGAAGACAACGCCTATGGCCTGTCAAAGCGTCGCGTTACCCTGAGTACAGCGGGCGTGGTCCCCGCGCTGGATCAATTGGCGGGTGTTACCGATGTGTCATTGGCAATTTCATTGCATGCGCCCAACGATGAATTGCGTAATGAGTTAGTGCCAATTAATCGTAAATACAACCTCAAACAATTTGTTGAAAGCGCTAAAAATTATATTGAAAAAATGCCAGATAACCGTCGCAAAGCCACGGTTGAATATACCCTGATGGATCAGGTGAATGATCGTTCTGTTCATGCTCGAGAATTGGCAGTATTACTTAAAGAATTACCCTGCAAAATTAACCTTATTCCGTTTAACCCATTCCCGGGTTCTGATTACAAGCGAGTTACTAACACGGCACTCAATCGTTTTCGGGACATTCTTCAGGGGGAAGGGTACACTGTGACTGTGCGTACAACCCGCGGCGATGATATCGCGGCGGCCTGTGGGCAACTTGCAGGTGAGGTCAATGACAGAACGAAGCGCCAGCAGCGCTACAAAAATAAACTGGCGGCAGAAGAAGTACCAGTTAAAATGCTAGACTGACCCCCTCTAAAGATTTAAAACCAAGAGATAATAGGCTTATTGTGTTTAGCGGAAATCCCATAGTTAGACGTAAATCACGACAGATTATGGTCGGCGATGTACCAGTGGGTGGCGATGCGCCTATTTCCGTGCAGAGTATGACTAATACTAGCACCTCTGATGTTGCTGCAACCGTGGCGCAAATCAATAGTATTCAACAGGCGGGTGCCGATATTGTTCGGGTATCTGTCCCATCCCTTGAAGAAGCAGAAGCCTTTGGTGAAATTCGCAAACAGGTGAATATACCTCTGGTTGCTGATATCCATTTTGACCATCATATTGCTCTGCGGGTTGCTGATTTAGGTGTGGATTGCCTGCGTATTAATCCGGGTAATATCACTCGTGAAGATCGCTTGCGCGAGGTAATCGCCAAAGCGAAAGATAAAAATATTCCAATCAGAATCGGCGTTAATGCCGGATCCTTGGGTAAAGATTTATTGCGCAAATATAATGAACCAACAGCAGAAGCTATGGTCGAATCTGCAATGCGTAATGTGGAATTACTGGATAAGTACAATTTCCAAGATTTTAAAGTCAGCGTAAAAGCCTCCGATATTTTTATGGCGGTCGATGCCTATCGTGACTTAGCAAAACGCATTGAACAGCCTTTGCACCTAGGGATTACTGAAGCCGGTGGTCTGCGCTCGGGTACGGTTAAGTCCGCGGTTGGCCTAGGTGCTTTATTGATGGAGGGTATCGGCGATACTATCCGTATTTCACTGGCGGCTGATCCCGCGGAAGAAGCCCGCGTTGCATGGGATATGTTGCGCAGCCTAAGATTGCGTAGCAAGGGTATTAATTTTATTGCCTGCCCAAGTTGTTCACGTCAGAACTTTGATGTGATCAAAACCGTCAATGAACTAGAAAATAGGCTGGAAGATATTACTGTGCCAATGGATGTTTCTATTATTGGCTGTATAGTCAATGGCCCAGGTGAAGCCAAGGAGTCGGATTTTGGTTTAACCGGTGGCGCGCCAGATAATCTGGTTTATCTAGATGGCAAGCCAGACCACAAATTAGAGCAGGACAATCTAGTTGACCAATTAGAAAAAGAAATTCGTGCTAAGGCTCAGGTTAAGCAAGCGGAGCTAGATAGTGCGCAACAGAATATAATAGCTAAGAGCTAAAAAGGAAAAAGCGCTTTGGGGATAGTCAGATGAAAATCCAGTCGATACGTGGAATGAATGATTTGCTCCCAGAGCAGTCTGCTATCTGGCAATACGTTGAGGGGACTCTGGCGCGTCTAGTTGCGAGCTATGGTTACCGCGAAATTCGCTTCCCAATTCTAGAAAAAACCGATCTGTTTAAACGCGCTGTGGGTGAGGTCACCGATATTGTCGAAAAAGAGATGTATAGCTTTGATGATCGCAATGGCGATAGTTTAAGCCTACGTCCAGAGGGAACTGCTGGCTGTGTTCGCGCCTGCACTCAAAATGGCTTACTGCATAATCAAACCCAACGGCTCTGGTACACCGGCCCCATGTTCCGCCATGAGCGCCCGCAAAAAGGTCGATTGCGCCAGTTTCACCAAATTGGTATCGAAGCCTTTGGTCTAGCGGGCCCAGATATTGATGCAGAATTACTATTATTAACGGCTCGTTTATGGCGAGAATTAAAAATTGATAGTGCCCTAGAATTACAGATTAATTCATTGGGTAGCGCTGAAGAGCGAGTAGCTTATCGGGAGGCTTTAGTGGCCTACCTGAGTAATTTTCATGATCAATTAGATGAAGATAGTCAGCGACGATTAACCACCAACCCATTGCGAATTCTGGATAGTAAAAACCCAGAAACTCAGTCGCTATTGAAAGATGCGCCGGTACTTAATGACTTTTTAGGTGCTGAGTCCAAACAGCATTTTGCGCAAATATGCGCCATGCTTGATGCCTCTGAAGTGAGCTATGTGATCAATCCAAAGCTTGTTAGAGGATTAGACTATTATTCACAGACAGTGTTTGAATGGGTTACCACAGAATTAGGTGCTCAGGGTACGGTCTGTGCCGGTGGGCGCTATGATAGCCTAGTAGAACTACTCGGTGGCAAGCCATGCCCAGCAGTGGGTTTGGCTATGGGTCTAGAGCGGCTAATAATGTTACTTGACGGCATGGGCGTAGTGCCCGATAGTGTGGCCCAGCAAATTGATCTGTATCTAGTTGCCGTGGGTGATGTGGCAGGCCACGGAATGCGTTTAGCTGAAGAGCTGCGCAGTGGATTGCCGAATATTCGCATTGAAACACACTGCGGTGGTGGAAGTTTTAAATCGCAAATGAAAAAAGCCGATAAAAGTGGTGCTGCTATTGCGATTATTTTGGGTGAAGACGAATTAGCCTCAGAGACTGTCCAAGTAAAGTTTTTGCGACAAGAACGAGATCAAGAAACAGTTGATCAGGCAAATATAGTAGAATTTTTAAACGTAAATTTTGAATATTGAGGAACAGTTGTGGCAGATTATCAATCGGAAGAAGAACAAATAGAAGCATTCAAGCAATGGTGGGTAGATAACGGTCTTAAATTGGTTGCAGCAGCAGTGATTATTGTTGGCGGTAGCTTTGGCTGGCAGGGCTGGCAGGGTGCCCAAGAAGAGCAGGCTCAGAAGGGTTCTGCTATTTATACCGGTATGATTGATACCGTAAAAACCAGTGCAGAAGCGCCGTTAACCGACGAACAGCAGCAAGCAGTTTCTGATGCAGTGAGTCAGTTAAAACAAGAGTTTAGTGATTCAGGTTTTGCTCATCTATCTGCTCTTGTGAGTGCTAAATTAGCTGTCGAAGCGGATGACTTAGATACAGCGGCAACCGAGTTAGAATGGGTGCTCAGCAATAAGCCGGTAGCTACGCTAGCTAGCTTAGCTACCTTACGTCTTGCTCGGGTAGAAGCGGCTAGAGGCAATGTTGATACAGCATTGGCCCTTGTCGAAGACGCAGATGCTGGAAAAATGGTTTCAGCTTACGAGGAAGCTAAGGGTGATTTCCATATGAGTATGGGTCACTATGCAGCGGCCTACACCGCTTATCAAGCCGCCTTGGATACAGAAGAGTCAGGTAATGCACGTCTTCTTTCTATCTTGCGCCTAAAGCTCAGTGAAGCTAAGCCTGTCGAAGATTCAGCCGCTGAAGAAAGCGACGCAGCTCAGGGTGAATCTTAATGCACCAAGGCAGGTCTAAATTTCCACTTTTACTACTGGTACTGCTAGCTTCTGGCTGTAGTATTTTTAGTGCGGATGACGAATTAAAGCCTGCCAAGTTGCAAAAAATTGATGCCCAGGTTGAATTAACCCAGCAATGGAAAAAAGGCACACCCAGTAATAATAACGAATTTTGGGCTAACTTAGAGATTGCCTCTGACGATAGTGCCCTATACATAGCTGATCACAGTGGTAGCCTGGTTTCCTTGGATGTGGCTACGGGTAAACAACTTTGGCAAGTAGAGCTTGATAGCAGTATTTCTGGTGGTGTTGGTTATGGCGGTAATAAAGTCCTTTTAGGTACTATAGAAGGTCAGGTGTTAGCGCTTAATGCACAGGATGGCGCGCTTTTGTGGACAGCTAAAGTCAGTTCTGAGGTGCTTTCGAGCCCAGCTGCCAATGAGAGTATTGTGGTTGCGCAAACTATTGATAATAAGATATATGCCTTAGATGCTAATACTGGAACTGAACTATGGCAGCATGATACAGGGGCTCCTATCCTTAGCGTGCGTGGTAATAGTTCAGCCGTTATTCTTAACAATATGCTAATAGCTGCCTTTGATAACGGAAAACTCATCGCTTTTAATTCAGAAAATGGTTCACTTAAATGGGAAACGCGACTTGCCTTACCCAAGGGTAAAACTGAGCTTGAGCGCATGATTGATATTGATGGTGAACCATTAGTTGTTGGCGATATTGTTTACTCAGTAAGCTACCAAGGCCGTCTGGGAGCGTTGACTCGTGGTACGGGCAGAAATCTATGGTTACAAGATAGCTCTTCACATTTCAGCCCAGCTTACAATGGGGGTATGTTGTTTGTGACTGAGGCTAAGGATGATTCTATTTCTGCTTTCAAAGCGGGTAATGGAGTACTTGCTTGGAAAAATGATCAACTCGTGCATCGTGAGCTAACAGGTCCCGCAAGTCTATCGGGTAATGTTGCGGTGGCTGACGCTGAAGGCTATGTTCATCTTATCAGTTCAGTAGATGGTAGTTTTGTAGGTCGAAAGAAAATCGATGGTAGTGGTGTAAGCTCACCCCTCTTAGTTGTGGGTGAAAGTCTTATTATTCAAGCTAATAATGGGTCGGTCAGCGCTTACAAAATTCAATAAGGATAAATATCCTCAATTACAGTAAAATGCCGCTCAATATAAGTGCGGCATTTTTTATTTTATGATTCCAGTGATAGCCCTTGTTGGGCGACCTAATGTGGGTAAATCCACACTCTTTAATCGACTCACACGCAGTCGAGACGCCCTAGTGGCCAACTATTCAGGCCTCACCCGTGATCGAAAATACGGTGAGGGTGAGATGTTGGGTCGCCGCTTTATGCTCATCGATACTGGCGGTATTAGCGGTGAAGAAGAGGGTATTGATGCCGGAATGGCCGAACAGTCGCTATTGGCGATGGATGAAGCTGATATCGTTTTATTTGTAGTGGACTGTAAGTCGGGGATAGTTTCCGCAGACTATGCTATTGCCGAAAAACTTCGTCAAAAGAATCGCAAAGTTTATTTGATAGCCAACAAGATTGACGGTTTAGACCCTGCTGCGGCTCTAGCCGACTTTTACCAACTAGGATTTTCAGGGATGTTCCCAACCACAGCAACTCATGGTCGTGGCGTGAAATCCATGATGGAAGAGTTGTTAGAGCCATTTCCTGCTGTTGAGGAAGCTGAAGAGCAGGCAAACGACAATATTAAAATTGGCGTTGTCGGTCGTCCTAATGTGGGTAAATCAACTCTGGTTAATCGCCTATTAGGGGAAGATCGAGTGGTGGTTTACGATATGCCGGGAACCACTCGAGATTCGGTCTATATTGACTATGAGCGCGATGACACCAAATATACGCTTATTGATACTGCGGGTATTCGAAAGCGTAAAAACATTAAATTAGCCATCGAGAAATTCTCGATTGTTAAAACATTACAGGCTATTGATGATGCCAATGTAGTGGTCCTGTTAATTGATGCCCAAGAGGGTTTGGTTGAGCAGGATCTTCACCTTATGGGATCAGTGATTGATGCCGGTCGTGGTCTGGTTGTTGCGATTAATAAATGGGATGGCCTTGATGTCGAAAAGCGTGAGCATATCAAAGCAACGGTAGGGCGCCGATTGCGCTTTGCTGAATTTGCCGATGTGCATTTTATTTCAGCACTGCACGGCACTGGCGTGGGTCATCTTTATAAATCCATTAATGATGCCTATCGAGCGGCAACCGATGCGCTCAGTACCACCAAATTAACTAAAATCCTTGAGGGTGCCGTTGAAGAGCACCAGCCACCGATGGTACATAGTCGTCGTATTAAGCTGCGTTATGCCCATGCTGGCGGTAGAAATCCTCCCGTGATTATTATCCATGGCAACCAGACAGAGTCTGTGCCCGCCCAATACACTAGATACTTAGAAAAGGTATTTCGTCGTCAGTTAGGTTTACATGGAACGCCGATTCGTGTGGAGTATCGTACCAGTGATAATCCGTACAAAAATAAGGGCATTAAGCCTGGAGAAAGACCGAGCCCTCGCAATAAGAAGATGACCAAGTACAGCAAGCGCAATGATAAAAAATAGTTAGATTATCTGATCGTTATTTTTATCAGTCACTTGCAGTATCAGCTGTCCGTCTTTAAGTTGGCCAGTCACAGCATCGCCCTTTGCTACTTTTTGCGTTGAGTTAATAACCTTGCCCTGTGCGTCACGAATCACTGAATAACCGCGGCCGATGGTTTTAAGCGGACTTACCGTATCCAATAAATGCATATTTTGTTCAAGTTTAAGCTGCATATTCTGCTGTTTTTGAGCCATTGCCTTGATTAGCTTGCGAAGACTTTCTGCTACTTTTTGACGACTTTCCTGAACGCGCTTTTTCGGCGTTTGCACCCTTAGCTGGTCGGCTAACTGATTGCTCTGTTGCCGCGACTCTTTTAATTTATTTTGCATTGCTCGGGCCAGACGAATATCTAAATGGTCTAAAAGCTGTGCCTGTTGCTGAAGTTTAGCCCCCGGATGTTGCAAGCGTTTTTGTAAATGCCTTAGCTGTTGCTTAAAATTAATGAGGTTGCGTTGCAAGCTTTCGCTCAATGACTGTTGCAAGCGATAAAGCTGATTTTGAATCTGCTGGCTATCGGGACTCACTAATTCTGCCGCGGCCGACGGGGTAGGGGCGCGCAAATCTGCAACAAAATCTGCAATGGTAAAATCAATTTCATGGCCTACAGCACTAATTACAGGCAAGTCACTAGCAGCGATAGCGCGTGCTACGGGTTCGGTGTTAAATGACCATAGATCTTCTAGGGAGCCACCGCCACGACCCACGATTAATGCATCCAGTTGTTCACAGCGGTTAGCGTCGGTGATGGCATTAACTATTTGCTCAGTTGCCTCCTCACCCTGCACAGCAGTGGGGAAAAGACTTACTTTAATTGCCGGAAAACGCCGTTTAAGTACCGATAAAATATCTTTTACCGCAGCCCCAGTGGGAGAGGTAATAACACCAATATGATCAATAGAGGTGGGTATAGAGCGTTTTTTATCGGCATCAAATAGACCTTCTTGGGCAAGTTTAGCTTTTAATTGCTCAAACTGACGTTGCAGTGCACCAAAACCGGCTTCTTCCATATGCTCAATAACTAACTGATATTCGCCGCGACCCTCATAGAGACCTGCGCGACACCGCACTAATACCTGAGTGCCATTTTTAGGGCGAAAATTAACCCGTTGATTGGCATTTCTAAACATCGCGCAACGCACCTGTGCAGCATTGTCTTTTAGGCTGAGATACCAGTGTCCAGAGGCGGGACAGGCAAAGTTTGAGACTTCGCCCTCAACCCATAGCATAGGGATATTGGTTTCCAAAAGTTGACGAACTCTACGGTTGAGTTCGCTGATGGAAAAAATCTGACGTTCGTTATTAGTATCGTTCATAGCCACATTGTAGAGACAGTGACAGGTTAAAGTCACGAGCTCAGCCGAATTTAGTCTAAAATCTTGTTATAAATAGTTGTTTACCAATGGTTGTGCGCTGATTTATAATGCACTGCTTACTTTTAAAACTTACTGAGGTAAGCGATTCCTATGTTACGCATCGCGCATGAAGCCCTAACGTTTGATGATGTCCTACTGGTACCCGGTTATTCCGAGGTAACAGCAAAGGACGTTGCTCTTCAATCTCAACTTACTCGTGGTATTACCATGAACATTCCGCTGGTCTCAGCGGCTATGGACACGGTCACAGAATCTCGTCTTGCCATCGCCATTGCGGCTGAAGGTGGCGTTGGTATTATCCACAAAAGCATGAGTATTGAGCAGCAAGCCAAGCAAGTTTGGGCGGTTAAAAAATATGAAAGTGGCGTGGTTAAAGACCCCTTCACCATTAATTCCTCAGCCACTCTCCAGCAGTTACACGATTTGACAGTTGCTAATAATATCTCCGGTGTTCCCATTGTTGACGATGGTAACCTTGTGGGTATTGTGACTCGTCGTGATGTGCGCTTTGTTGAGAATATGGATGCTTCAGTAACCTCGGTTATGACGCCAAAAGAACGTCTAGTTACAGTCAAAGAAGGTGTTGACCCAGATTCAGTTCGGGCACTTTTACACAAGCATCGCATTGAAAAAGTGATGGTAGTCAATGATAACTTTGAACTCAAAGGTTTGATTACTGTGACTGATATCGACAAAGCAGAACAGCATCCCAATGCCTGTAAAGACGATCAGGGTCGACTGCGTGTTGGTGCCTCTGTAGGTGTAGGTGAAGATACCGATGCTCGCGTCGAAGCCCTAGTGAATGCAGGTGTTGATGTATTGGTTGTTGATACCGCTCATGGACATTCCAAAAACGTCATCAACCGCGTTAAATGGATTAAACAAAATTACCCAGATGTACAGGTTATCGGTGGCAATATCGCCACAGGTGAAGCCGCTAAAGCCTTAGTTGATGCTGGCGCTGACGGTGTGAAAGTGGGTATTGGCCCGGGTTCTATCTGTACCACGCGTATTGTGACCGGTATTGGTGTTCCACAGGTAACCGCTATTGCCACTGCTGCTGAAGCGATTAAAGGCTCCGGTGTTCCAGTGATTGCTGATGGCGGTGTGCGCTACTCCGGTGATATTTCCAAAGCTATTGTTGCCGGCGCAAGCTCGGTAATGATGGGTTCAATGTTGGCTGGTACTGAAGAAGCCCCAGGCGAAATTGAGATCTATCAGGGTCGATCTTATAAATCTTACCGCGGTATGGGTTCATTAGGTGCAATGTCACACAGACAGGGTTCAAGTGATCGTTATTTCCAAGATGCCAGTGCCGGTGCTGAAAAGCTTGTACCAGAGGGTATCGAAGGACGAGTTCCTTATAAAGGACCCGTGTCGGCGATTATTCACCAAATGTTGGGTGGTTTACGCTCATCAATGGGTTATACCGGTTGTAGCACTATTGAACAGATGCGTACCGTACCCAAGTTTGTGCGAGTAACCTCAGCAGGAACCAGTGAAAGCCATGTGCATGATGTGCAAATCACTAAAGAAGCTCCAAACTACCCAGCGGGCGGACGTTAATTTCCACAGGGTAGTAAAAAATATAATCAGAGGCTGCGCACAGGTGCAGCCTCTTTGTTTAAGGTAAGCAAATGTCTGATTTACAGTCGCAAAGAATTCTAATTCTCGATTTTGGTTCCCAGTACACTCAGCTGATCGCTCGGCGGGTAAGGGAAATTGGCGTATTCTCAGAAATTCGTCCCTGGGATATTTCTGAAGCCGATATTAAAGAATTTAACCCCAATGGAATTATTCTTTCCGGTGGACCTGAGTCGGTTACCGAAGGCGCAACTGCACCTAGCGCACCAGACTGTGTATTCACTATGGGCTTACCAGTTCTAGGTATTTGTTATGGTATGCAAACCATGGCTAGCCAGTTGGGTGGCAAGGTTGAAAGCTCCGATGTACGCGAATTTGGTTACGCGCAAATCAAAGTCGAAAATACCAGTGCTCTGTTAGCCGATGCCAAAGATCAAACTAATGATCAGGGTGACGCGCTTCTAGATGTTTGGATGAGCCATGGCGATAAGGTAACCGCTATTCCCGAGGGCTTTGAATTAATGGCTTCTACGCCCTCATGCCCGGTTGCAGGTATGTTTGATGCCTCAAGAAATTTCTATGCTATTCAATTTCATCCTGAGGTGACACACACATTGCAGGGTGAGGCAATTTTTCAGCATTTTGTAAAAAATATCTGTCAATGTGATGGTCTGTGGACAGCGGCAGCGATTATAGAAGACCAAATTGCTCGGGTTCGTCAGCAGGTAGGCGATAGCCATGTACTCTTAGGCCTGTCTGGGGGTGTGGATTCCTCAGTAGTAGCGGCACTATTGCATAAAGCTATTGGTAAACAGCTAACCTGTGTATTTGTTGATAATGGCCTTTTACGCAAAAATGAAGGCGATGCAGTGATGGAAATGTTCGCCGAAAATATGGGCGTTAAAGTGATTCGCGCCAATGCTCAAGATCAGTTTCTTAATGGCTTAAAAGGCGTCAGTGACCCCGAGAAAAAACGTAAGGTCATCGGTAATACTTTTATTGATGTATTCGATGCCGAATCGCAAAAAATTGATAACGTAAATTTCTTGGCTCAGGGCACAATTTACCCGGATGTGATTGAATCTGCTGCCTCCAAAACCGGCAAGGCTCATGTGATTAAATCCCATCATAATGTGGGTGGCCTTCCCGATGATATGGCACTCGAGTTAGTTGAACCATTGCGTGAGTTATTTAAAGACGAAGTACGTAAGATTGGCCTCGAGTTAGGCTTGCCCTACGACATGGTCTATCGTCATCCGTTCCCCGGCCCGGGTTTAGGGGTGCGTATTCTGGGTGAAGTTAAAAAAGAGTATGCCGATATTCTGCGTGAAGCCGATGCGATCTTTATTGAAGAGCTGCACAACAGCGGTTGGTATCACAAAACCAGTCAGGCCTTCGCCGTATTCCTACCGGTTAAATCCGTGGGTGTTGTGGGTGATGGTCGACGTTATGAGTGGGTTATTGCTCTGCGCGCTGTTGAAACCATCGACTTTATGACCGCTCGTTGGGCCCATCTTCCCTATGAGTTATTGGAAAAGGTCTCCAATCGGATTATCAATGAAATTGCCGATGTTTCCCGTGTAACCTATGATGTTTCTAGTAAGCCACCGGCGACTATTGAGTGGGAGTAAGTTTTTATTTCGGAAGCTCAAAGAGTTCCTCAACCGGGCAATCTAGGGTTTTTGCGATTTTTAATGCAAGTACTGTCGAGGGAATATAAACACCATTTTCAACAGCGTTAATACTTTTTCTAGATACATCTGCGCTCTCAGAGAGCTGTTGCTGTGTTAGCCCTCTGGATTTCCTTATTTCCCGCAGGTTATTGCAGAGTTTTTCGTGGTTTTTACCCATTGCTACTTTTCTTCAAACTCTTCAATGGCCTTAGAAATTAGTGAGCTATCATTTGGATAAATATAGCCTGCGATAATGATGCCTACTCCGATTGCAATTATTAACAAGCCAATACCCTTAAAAAAGCTTCCTAAGGAAACTATCCCCAGAAGAAAAATACCAATACCGACAAAAAGGGTAATTGTGCCGCCTTTTCTACTGTCTACAGGTTGTTTTTTACCGTTTAACTGTTGAAGTATTTTTTTTAATTCGGCGGTGTCTGATATATTTTTTGATATCTCGATAAGCGTTGCCCTTTTGTTTTTTTCATCGAAATATATCCATACAAAAACGCTTAAGGGAATTATAATCCCTGCCAAAATTCCTAATATAGGGATAAGTTCTCGCATAACTGCCTCTTTTTGGTGAATGTAACGTAAAGGTATCATTTTTAAATAGTGAAGTAAAGGTTACATTTTGAGGGTTTATTAATCAATAATAATGTATTTGATCATGCTATTGCTTATAGTAAGCATATTGGAAGTTGGAGGTTAGTGTGATGGCTTTAACTCTTTTAAAAAATAAATATAATCAATGGTATACAATCATAATGTCATTAAGTGGCAGTAATATTTTGTTAAGTTAATATGGATCCAATATCTCAAGCTACAGTCGGCGCAGCCTTTGCCCAGTCCACTGCTAACAAGAAAAATATCCTCAGTATCAGTCTGATTGGTTTTCTTGCAGGATTGGCGCCTGATTTAGATGTGTTGATTCGGTCATCAACGGATCCAATTTTATTTCTTGAATACCATCGGCAGTTCAGTCATTCGCTGTTTTTTATTCCTTTTGGCGCTTTGATTGTTGCTCTTTTTCTCTATCCTTTATTTAGAAAATCTATAAGTTTAAAAACTGTTTATCTGGCAAGTTTTTTGGGTTATGCAACTCATGGATTATTGGACGCCTGTACCTCTTACGGCACGTTGCTCTTTTGGCCTTTTTCCAACGAGCGAATTACTTGGAATAATATATCTATTGTTGATCCGCTGTTTACCATTCCTATCTTAATCCTTGTAGGAGCTGCAATAAAAACCAGAAAGCGGCTATTTAGTTTTTTTGCCATTGGATGGGTCGCTTTTTATCTGTCTTTAGGCTTTGTTCAATATGATAGAGCGTTTGAGGCGGCTAATAAGCTCGCGCTTTCAAGAGGGCACAATCCAGAGCGTTTGACACTTAAGCCATCATTTGGAAATCTGATTTTATGGAAGTCCATTTATCAGCATGAAGAAAAGTTTTATGTTGATGCCATTCGAACCGTTCAATCATCAACCTGGTGTGCGGGAGAGAGTATTCGAATGTTTGACTATCAACTTCATCTCCCCAACCTTGAAAAAGACAGCCAGCAAAGAAAGGATATTGAGAGGTTTCGTTGGTTTTCGCAGGACTATTTGGGCTTTGATGAGGAGAAAAATCTGGTCACAGATGTTCGTTACTCCATGATCCCCAATCAGATAGCGCCAATGTGGGGGCTGGTCATTGATCCTCAGCGAGGTCTCAATGAGCATGCGATTTGGTGGACAAGTCGTGGCCTTGAGAATAGTCAGCTAGCCTTATTTAAAGAGATGTTAAGGGGTAATACCTGTAGAAGTAGGCCTTAAAGACTTAACTATAATTATTATGACGATTTAATCTTTTGGGTCTGAGAAAATGCTAAAAAACAAAATTCCACCACCTATTGTTACATTAGTTTTTGCCGCCCTTATTTATTTCTCCAATAAATGGTCACCAAGCATAGTGTTTAGTGGTCAAAGTATAATTTCATTATT
>JAHEHM010000023.1 GCA_024644585.1 Porticoccaceae bacterium
GTGGTCTGGTGTCAGGAAGAACCTATTAATCAGGGCGCTTGGTATAGTAGTCAGCATCATATGAAACGAGTGATTCATGCGCTTAAACCTGAGATTGTTCTCAGCTATGTAGGGCGCAAGAGTTTAGCGGCACCGGCCAGTGGTTATATGTCGGTTCACCTGGAAGAGCAGAAAGCATTTATTGATGAAGCTCTAACTTTAGATAATTAAAATATTAGGAATAGACGAATGGCCATTGAAATTAAGGCACCAACTTACCCAGAATCAGTGCAAGAAGGCAGTATTGCTACTTGGCATAAAAAAGCTGGCGATACCGTTGCTCGAGATGAGCTCGTGGTTGATATCGAGACCGATAAGGTGGTTCTTGAGGTTGTAGCTGCTGCCAGTGGAACTCTAACCCAAGTACTCAAAAACGAAGGTGATGTTGTTCTGAGTAACGAAGTGATCGCTATCTTGGAAGAGGGCGTTGCTGAAGCAGCTCCTTCACCGGCACCATCCATTGAAACGCCTCAGGTACAAACAGCCGCGGCGGAGAGCGATGCTCTGGTAAATCCAGCGGCTAAGAAGCTTGCTGAAGAGCGCGGTATTAATCTATCAGAAGTGACAGGCTCAGGTAAGGGTGGTCGTATTACTAAAGAAGATGTGGTTAATTTTACACCCGCATCAGCAGCCTCACCATCGAGTGCAGTGGTAGATTCTCAAGAAGCCGCTGAGCAACAAATTATGGAAGCCGGTGAGCGCGTAGAGCGTCGCGTAGCCATGACTAGAATGCGTAGCAGAATTGCTGAGCGTTTACTTGAAGTCACACAGACTACGGCATCGCTAACCACATTTAATGAAGTGGATATGTCGGCAGTTATGGGTCTGCGAAAAAGCTATCAGGACGAGTTTGTTAAAACACACAACGGAACTCGTCTCGGCTTTATGGGCTTTTTTGTTAAGGCTGCGGTTGAAGCGCTTAAACGATTCCCTTTAGTCAATGCGTCTATTGATGGCAATGACATTATTTATCATGGTTACCAAGATATCGGTGTTGCCGTATCAACAGAGCGTGGACTGGTTGTTCCCGTTTTGCGCAACGCTGAAAATATGAGTATTGCCACTATTGAAAACTCGATTGGCGACTATGCGGGCAAGGCGCGCGATGGCAAGCTAACTATCGAAGAAATGACTGGTGGCACCTTCACTATCACCAATGGTGGTGTTTACGGTTCGTTATTGTCTACGCCAATTATTAACCCACCACAGACGGCAATTCTGGGGATGCACAGCATTCAACAGCGTCCAGTGGTTGTGGATGGTGAAATTGTTATTCGTCCCATTATGAATCTGGCGCTATCTTATGATCATCGCCTGATTGATGGTAAGGACGCGGTAAGGTTCTTGGTTGCTATCAAGCAGTTAATCGAAGATCCTGCAAAAATCTTATTAGAAATTTAATTTTACGTTATCTCAAATAGGTCATTAGATGTCAGATAAATATGATGTAGTGGTAATTGGTAGTGGTCCGGCTGGTTATGTAGCGGCAATACGTGCGGCGCAGTTAGGTTTGAAAACAGCCTGTATTGAAAAGTGGAAGAATAAAAGCGGCAAAGGCGTTAATGGCGGAACCTGTCTTAATGTTGGCTGTATTCCTTCCAAAGCCCTGCTTGATAGCTCTCACAAGTACCACGAAGCGAAACATGATCTTGGTATTCATGGTATCAGTGCCGATGGCGTTGGTATTGATGTACCTGGTATGTTGGACAGAAAGAATAAAATCATCAGCCAGTTAACCGGTGGTATTGCCGGTCTATTTAAAGCTAATGGTGTGACTTCTTTGTATGGTACCGGTAAATTATTGGCCGGCAAGAAAGTTGAGTTTGCCAGCAATGAGGGTGAAGTCAGTATTCTAGAGGCAGAGAATGTGATTCTTGCTTCTGGTTCATTGCCTATTGCGATTCCTGTTGCACCAGTCGATGGTGAGCTAATTCTTGATTCAACCGGTGCTCTAGAAATTGACGCAATCCCAGAGCGTCTCGGCGTTATTGGTGCCGGAGTAATTGGCTTAGAGTTGGGTTCTGTATGGAATCGTTTGGGCTCTGATGTGGTATTGCTTGAAGCCATGGAAGACTTCTTAGCCATTATGGATCAGGCTGTAGCCAAAGAATCCAAGAAAATATTTACTAAGCAGGGCCTAGATATTCGTCTGGGTGCCCGTGTAACTGGTACTGAAATCAAAGGTAAGCAAGTTGAAGTGACATACCAATCAGTGGCCGGTGAAGAGCACAAAGAGACTTTTGATAAATTAATCGTCTGTGTGGGTCGTCGTGCATTTACTGATGGTCTGCTTGCCGATGATAGCGGTGTTCAGCTCGATGAGCGCGGCACTGTATTTGTGAACGAACAATGTGCAACTAATGCGCCGGGTGTTTACGCCATTGGTGATCTAGTTCGTGGCCCAATGTTGGCTCACAAAGGTTCAGAAGAGGGCGTGATGGTGGCTGAAATTATTGCCGGTCACAAAGCGCAAATGAACTATGACATCGTACCTAATGTTATCTATACCCACCCTGAAGTAGCCTCTGTAGGTCTTACTGAAGAGCAGGTTAAAGCGGCTGGTGATGCCTATAATGTCGGGACCTTCCCATTCGCGGCTAGTGGTCGTGCGATGGCGGCTAACGATACTGATGGTTTTGTTAAAGTGATTGCTCATGCCGACACGGATCGTATTCTGGGCTGTCATATCGTAGGACCAAGTGCCGCTGATCTAGTTCAGCAAGTAGCGATTGCTATGGAGTTTGGTTCTAGCGCTGAAGACTTAGGTATGACCGTGTTTGGTCATCCAACACTTTCTGAAGCCGTTCATGAAGCTGCATTAGCCGTTAATGGCGGTGCTATTCATATAGCCAATCGCAAACGCAAGTAATCACAATTCTTTGCGCCCTAGATAACCTTTAGGGCGCCAATACATTAAAGACGTTACAGGAATAAACTATGAACCTGCATGAATATCAGGGTAAACAACTTTTTGCTGAATACGGATTACCTGTTTCCAAAGGTATAGCCGCAGCTACAGCAGAAGAAGCAGTAGCAGCTGCCGATCAAATCGGCGGTGATAAATGGGTGGTTAAAGCACAGGTACATGCAGGTGGTCGCGGTAAAGCGGGCGGTGTAAAACTGGTCAGCACTAAGTCTGAAATTGAAGACTTTGCTAATCAATGGTTAGGCAAAAACCTGGTGACCTACCAAACAGATGCCAGTGGTCAGCCGGTTAGCAAAATTCTTGTAGAAACCTGTACTGATATTGCTCAAGAGCTTTATTTAGGTGCTGTAGTGGATCGTTCGACCCGTCGTATTGTGTTTATGGCATCCACAGAGGGTGGCGTAGAAATTGAAACCGTCGCTGAAGAAACCCCAGAAAAAATTCTTAAAGCTATTATTGATCCAATGACCGGTGCTCAACCTCATCAGGGTCGCGAATTAGCCTTTAAATTAGGTCTAGAAGGGGTGCAAATTAAACAGTTTGTACACATTTTCTTAGGTCTAGCTAAATTGTTTGAAGAGCGTGACTTGGCCCTATTAGAAATCAACCCTTTGGTGATTACTGATGAAGGCAATCTTCACTGCTTAGATGCAAAAATCGTTATTGATAGTAACGCCATGTATCGTCAGCCAGCACTCAAAGAAATGCATGATCCTTCACAGGAAGATGCAAGAGAAGCCCATGCGGCGGCTTGGGATCTTAACTATGTGGCTCTGGATGGCAGCATCGGTTGTATGGTTAACGGCGCTGGTTTGGCTATGGGAACCATGGATATTGTTCAGTTGCACGGTGGATCACCAGCTAATTTCCTCGACGTAGGGGGCGGTGCTACTAAAGAACGCGTAGTAGAAGCCTTTAAAATTATTCTTTCTGATGACAATGTTAAGGCCGTTCTAATCAATATCTTTGGCGGTATTGTCCGATGCGACCTGATTGCTGATGGTGTTATCGGTGCAGTAGAGGAAGTGGGTGTAACTGTTCCTGTGATTGTTCGCCTAGAGGGTAACAATGCGGAATTAGGTGCTAAAAAGCTCGCTGAATCTGGACTTTCAATTATTGCTGCCACCAGTTTGACGGATGCGGCTCAACAAGCAGTAGCTGCAGTGGAGGCTAAATAATGTCTATCTTAATCAATAGCGACACTAAGGTTATCTGTCAGGGCTTTACCGGTGGTCAGGGTACTTTCCATTCCGAGCAAGCCATCGACTATGGTACAAAAATGGTCGGCGGTGTAACCCCGGGTAAAGGCGGTACGGTTCACCTTGGACTTCCCGTGTTTAACACCGTTGCCGAGGCCGTTGCACAAACGGGTGCAGAGGCTTCTGTTATCTATGTACCAGCACCATTTTGTAAAGACTCAATCCTTGAGGCCGCCGATGCCGGAATCAAGTTGATTGTCTGTATTACTGAGGGTATTCCAACCCTTGATATGCTGCAATGTAAGGTAAAATGTGATGAGCTAGGCGTCCGACTTATTGGCCCTAACTGTCCAGGTGTGATCACGCCTGGTGAATGTAAGATCGGCATTATGCCGGGTCATATTCATTTGCCGGGTAAGGTGGGTATTGTTTCTCGTTCGGGTACGCTTACCTATGAAGCAGTTAAACAAACCACAGACTATGGTTTTGGTCAGTCTACCTGTGTGGGAATTGGTGGTGACCCAATCCCTGGTTCAAACTTTATCGACATTCTTGAAATGTTCGAAAAAGATCCTGCTACTGAAGCCATTGTTATGATTGGTGAAATTGGTGGTACTGCAGAAGAAGAGGCAGCGGCCTATATTAAGGCCAATGTCAGCAAGCCTGTAGTCTCATATATTGCCGGTGTAACAGCACCTCCTGGCAAGCGTATGGGTCATGCCGGTGCTATTATCTCTGGTGGTAAAGGGACAGCTGATGAAAAATTTGCTGCTCTACAGGATGCCGGTGTGAAAACAGTTAGAAGTTTGGCAGATATTGGTGAGGCTCTTAAAGAGTTAACCGGTTGGTAATCACGCCAATAAAGCATAAAAAAAGCGACCCTAGGGTCGCTTTTTTTGTATTAGCCTAAGCCACTTTTATTTTGCCGCGGCTAGAGCCTGATCAATGTCAGCAATAATATCAGCAACATTCTCAATGCCCACTGATATACGAACAAGATCAGCACTTACACCAGCAGTTTTTAGCTCATCTTCATTTAACTGACGGTGAGTTGTACTAGCAGGGTGACAGGCTAGAGACTTAGCATCACCAATATTCACTAGACGCTTAATCATTTGTAGCGCATCAATAAATTTCGAACCGGCTTCTTCGCCACCTTTAATACCAAAGCTGATAATTGAAGAAGGCTTACCCGACGCCATACGCTGAGCTAGATCATGATATTTATCTGATTCTAAGCCAGCATAATTAATCCAAGAAATTTGAGCGTTATTTTTAAGATGTTTAGCTACAGCCATGGCATTTTCAACATGACGATCCATGCGAAGTGCCAATGTTTCAAGACCTTGAAGAATCAAGAAAGCATTAAACGGCGATAGGGCAGCACCCATATTACGCAAGGGCACAACACGTGCGCGACCAATAAATGGCGCCTCTAATGCCTCGGCATAAACCACACCATGATAAGAAGGGTCTGGGGTATTAAACTGTGGGAATCGGGGGTTATCTTTAAATGGGAAGGTTCCCGAGTCAACAATAATGCCACCAATACTGGTTCCGTGACCGCCAATATACTTGGTTAACGAGTGAATCACGATATCTGCACCATGCTCAAAAGGTCGGCATAGATAAGGTGTCGCAACTGTATTATCAACCACCACAGGTATCTGATGCTTGTGGGCCATCTCTGATACAGCGGCAAGATCAATAATATTGCCCGCTGGGTTACCAATAGATTCACAGAAAATAGCTTTAGTATTCTCATCAATTAAGGCTTCAAGAGCAGGAATGTCATCACCGGATGCCATACGCACTTCAATGCCTTGCTGAGGGAATGTGTGAGCAAAAAGGTTGTAAGTACCGCCATAGAGCTGGCTGACACTGACAAAGTTATCGCCAGCCGCACAGAGTGTCTGCATAGAGGCAGTAATTGCCGCCATACCAGAGGCTACACAAAGCGCAGCAGCGCCACCTTCCATAGCTGCGATACGCTGTTCTAAAATATCGCAGGTAGGGTTCATGATTCTTGAATAGATATTGCCGGCTTCGGCAAGATTAAACAGGTCAGCACCGTGTTGAGTGTCACGAAAGCTAAATGATGTGGTTTGATAAATCGGCGCAGCTACAGCGCGAGTTGTTGGATCATCATCAAATCCAGCATGAATTGCCTGAGTTTCAATCTTCATTAGTAAATCCTATCTAATTGTTAAATATAAAAAACGAACGCATAGTCTCCTATAAGATCGCTCTCATATCAATCTAAATGATAATGGTTACTGAGATTATTTATTGATTGGTAATCCAAACCGTTTGATAGGGGGCTAGGTTAATAAGATGATTGGCCTCATTAAACTGATTACCCGAAATTAAGTCATGCCAGTTTTCTGTATCAATTAAGTTCAAGTCCGAGAGGTCTAAAAGCTGAGTTTGGTCGCTAACATTGCTCACACAAAAAATACTCTGCTCTCTATCCATGCTCTGGCGCCAAAAACCAAATAATTGTGAACCAAGGTGTAGGGTAAATTGGGTAGCATTAGGGTGAAACGCGGTTTGACTGCAACGAATTTTAAGTAGTGATTTTAGGTGGTAATAAACCTGATGATGATGGCTACTCGAATCCGCAAGTTCAGATTTCAGGCTGTCATAATCCCATTGATGACGGTTAATCGCTCGATTATGACCGCTATTCTCTGCCCGTTGATAATCATTTCTGGTCCCTAGCAGGCTATGGATATATATACCCGGAATACCCTCTAGGGCAAGCATAATGGCATGGGCGCAGATAAATCTCTGAAGGCCATATTGGTCTTTTCCCTGATTAGTACCCTGTAGGGCATCAAACAATGAAATATTAATCTCATAGGGTTTGCGATCGCCATTTTCACCTGTGCGCCATGAGATTAGACCACCAAACTGCTGCATAGTGGTTACTAGATTATCAATTTCTTGATCGTCTAAAAGTCCTTCAGCAGGGCGTAATCCAATACCATCATGGGAGGCAATAAAATTAAAATAAGCGGTGCCATTGCGCGCTGGCGGCATGCTCATCATCCATTGTTTTAAATAGTCACAGTTACCAGTTACCAGGCTGTTCACTAACAGAGGAGGAAGCGAAAAGTTATAAATACAATGGGCTTCATTGGCATTACCAAAATAAGCTAAATTTTGACGATTGGGGATATTAGTCTCAGTAATGATCACTGCATCAGGACAGGCCTGCTCAATCAACGATCGCAGTAGCCTTACCATCTCATGGGTTTGCTCTAAATTAAGACAGCTGGTGCCCACTTCTTTCCACAAAAAGGCGACGGCATCTAGCCGAAAGATACGTACCCCGTAATCCAGATATTGACGAATAATATTTACAAATTCTCTTAAAACCTGAGGGTTTTTGAAGTTTAAGTCCACCTGGTCATGGCTAAAGGTACACCATACATGTTGAGTTCCCTTAGCGGTTTCTACTTCCCGTAGCAGAGCGTTAGTTCGAGGGCGGACTACGTCACTTAAATCGTCCTCAGGGCTGGCTGTGTAAAAGAAATTACGCCCAGGGTCGCGATCTTTAATAAAATTTTCGAACCACATGCTTCGTGCAGAACAGTGATTAATCACTAAATCAGCCATTAATGAGTAATCATTGGCAATGGCAACAATATCTTCCCACTCACCTAAACTGGGGTTCACACTCGAATAATCTAGAACCGAGAAGCCATCATCCGAAGTAAAAGGATAGAAGGGCAGTATATGAACCCCATCAATGACACCTTTACTATAGGTGTCAAGGAACGACTTTAAGGTGGCTAGAGGCTTTTGCTGCGAATCAAGCACGCTATCGCCATAACAGATAAGAACACTGTCCTTTTGGTCCCAATGATTGATATAACGGTTTTTAATCGGCGCCACATCATCCAGTCGCATCAAACGGATTAGGTCACTGGCCAAAGTGGTTATGTCAGAAACCTCAGTGCCCTTATAAATGGTTTCCAGATGATGCTCAATTTGTGGGTTCAATAAAGCTGCCATGATAGGTTCTCTAGTGGTCTTAACTGTTGCTAAACTCTTTGTGATCTTCTTCTACTGCCTGCACTAGCTGTTCAAAGATGTCGGGAACAGCACTCACAACGCGGTTCCAGCTAGGAATAAATGGACGTTCCATAGGGCAGTTAAAGAATAGTTCGCCAGCTTTCATAATGTTTTCCGCAAACATCTCTACCGCCTGTTCCTCTTCATGAACATCTAAGGTAAGACCATTCATAATGGCATCGTTATGACAGGTCTCAATCACATCCAATGCCATTCGATAGTAGGTTGCCTTTAATGATCTAAACGCTTCCTGACTGAATACCTCACCCTGTGTGGCAAGCTTTCTGTAAAGCGCCTTAGCAATATCAATAGACATTTTAGACAGGCCATCAGTATCATTATTCAGCGATAATTTCTGATGCTTATGATCATAGGTATCTGCAATATCCACTTGGCACAGTCGGTTATTAGCATAGTTGCGATACATTTCAGAAAGCACACCAATTTCCAAACCCCAGTCACTAGGAATGCGGATATCATTTAATACATCGCGACGGAAAGAAAATTCACCGGCTAATGGGTAACGGTAACTATCCATATAATTTAAGTAATCCGTATGACCAACGGTCTTTTTAAGCGCTCTTAACAGCGGCGATACTAACAGTCGTGATACGCGGCCATTAATTTTACCATCGGCTACTCGGGCGTAATAACCCTTACAGAACTCATAATTAAAGAGTGGGTTGGCTACTGGGTATATCAGACGTGCTAATAATTCGCGATTATAGGTCACAATATCACAGTCATGCAGTGCTACTGACTCGGCTTTATTAGAGGCAAGAATATAGCCCATACAGTACCAGACATTGCGTCCCTTACCCATTTCCTTCGGCGCCAAATCCAGATCCTGAAGCTTTTTATCCAGGGCTTTTAGTCGCGGGCCATCGTTCCACAGCACCCGATGTTCTTGTGGGAGTTTAGAGAAAAACTTGAGCGCGTCGCGATACTGTTGTTCATCTGCTCGATCAAGACCAATCACAATCTGATTGAGATAGGGGACCTTCTCAAGTTCCGAGATAATAAGTGGCATTGCCTGACCCTCAAGCTCTGAATACAGCGAGGGTAAGATTAGTCCAAGTGGACGTTTTTTAGAAAAATCCACTAGCTCAGATTCTAACTCCTCAAGGGGACGCCTAGATAAATTATGTAAGGTTGTAATAATGCCATTTTGATGAAAATCACCCATAGTCTTTGTTACCCTTTATTAAAAATTTTTTAACCAAAGCGAGACAGATTCTGTCCATCCCTCTGGTCCATATAAGTTGCTAACATACAGATTGTCTTGGCGGCCAAGGGCAGGTGCATCGTGGGTTTTAGATCTTATAACCACGGCAGAGTCGGCAATCTCAAGCATACTGACGTCATTGCCACTGTCACCTAATGCCAAGCTGTGCATCCCAGAAAAGCCATTCAATGTTTGATAGATATTGGTTAATTGGCTTAGGGCAGCGCCCTTATCAACAGCATCACCCAAAGCTAAGAAGCGTCCACCCTGTAGTAGTGTTCCGCCCGCATTAGTCAGGGTTTTGATAAAGGCTTGCTTGCTTGAATCACTACCCAGCCAGTGGATAGGTTCACTGTAGTTGCGCTCATTGCTAAGGATAGCCTGTGCAAGATTAAGCCCAGTAATCTCTTGTAAACCCTTATAACCTCTTTGCTCCACCACAGAGGTAAAGGTTTCATACTCGCCAACAAAGGCCTGCGCATTGTTACTGAGTAACTGATTCCAATGAACGCGAGGCTTACTGTTAGGGCATATCCAAAAGTCACCCTGATCTAGCCAATTATCCAGATGAGTATCGAAGTAATTCTTAGGAATAGCTATGGCCGCACCGTTTTCAACAATAAACGGATGTCGATTGTTTAGTTGATCGCGAAGCCGGCTCACCTCAGCAAAGGTTTTGCTGGTTATAGGAATAACCGGTATACCGAGACGCTCGAGTTTATCTAGCGTGGGTATAGCGGCTTCAAAGCTATAACTATAGTGATCTAACAGGGTGCCATCGAGATCGGTGAAAATAATAGGCTGTAAAGAAGGGCTTATCATAGGTCACAAGCTCTAGCGAGCACCAATATGGTGCATAGATATGCTGTTAGGTTGTAAGATCTGTATACCGTTAAACGCATTGATATCCCTTAGGACATAGTAAATAGAGTTAACAGTTAACTAAGCAGTAATCATGCCAATTATTATTAGAAGTAGATTGTTTTTCAAAAGAAGCCACTTAAGGCGGTAGTGATTCAGTTTTTTAGGGATTGTGAAAGGCGCTTGACGAAAAGAGGTTAAGTCATAACTGCAGCTAATTTCATAGCAATACCCATATCTCCCTGAACCTTGAGTCTACCGGTCATAAATGCAGAAACTCCATCTAGGGAGCCATCAGCCATAGCCATAAAGTCATCGATACTAATCACCATAGTGCAGTCGGGTTCAGTAGTAGATTCACTGACCTGATTGGGGATCTGAGTCGCGTCTAAGGTAACAGTACCCTGATCGCCAAAATCAAATTTCACTACGGCTCCCAGACCACAGTCCTCGCCAATTCGCTGTTTTATACCATCAATTATTTTTTCCAGTGACACTCTGATACCTCTTAAATTTTAACCATGATTGTTAGGCTTCAACAATTGCGGTAACACCCTGACCGCCTGCAGCACAGATTGAAATTAACCCTTTGCCACCGCCATTTTGATGCAGTGTTTTAGCTAATGTTGCAAGAATTCTAGCACCAGTTGCGGCGAAGGGGTGGCCAGTGGCCACGCTAGAACCCTTAACATTAAGTTTACTTCTATCAATACTGCCCAAAGCGTTGTCTAGATCTAGTTTGTTCTTACAGAAATCCTCAGACTCCCAAGCCTTCAGAGTGCAAAGAACCTGAGCGGCAAAGGCTTCGTGTATCTCATAAAAATCAAAATCTTGCAGGCTCATGTCGGCACGTTCAAGTAAGCGGGGTACTGCATAGGCGGGTGCCATTAAAAGCCCCTCACTTTTCTTGCTTTGGGAATAAAAATCAACCGCTGCCACTTCACTAAAGGTTAAATAAGCCAATACTGGGAGATTGCGTTTCGCCGCCCATTCTTCACTTGCTAGAAGAACTGAGGCAGCACCATCAGTTAATGTTGTTGAATTGGCAGCGGTTAAGGTACCGGATTTACGGTCAAAAGCAGGTCTAAGCTGTGCGAGTTTTTCTAGCGGGGTATTGCGCATAATGCCATCGCGAGCCACATTCTTAAATGGTGTGATTAAATCATCAAAAAAGCCATCCTCGTAAGCGGCGATTAAATTTTGATGGCTACTAAAAGTTAATAGATCTTGATCTTCTCGGCTAATTTGCCATTCCTTAGCCATTAATTCGCAATGTTGCCCCATAGATAGGCAGGTTCTGGGTTCAACGTTGGCGGGTATCTGTGGCAGTATAAAGCGCGGTCTAAAACGACACAGGATTTTAAGCCGTTGCCCTAATGTTTTTGCCCTATTTAAATCAAGCAGCATTTTTCGATAGGACTCATTGACCCCAATCGGCACATCACTGGCTGTATCAGTACCGCCGGCAATCCCACAATCGATTTGCCCTAGGGCGATTTTATTGGCAACTAGAATCGCGGCTTCTAATCCTGTACCACAGGCTTGCTGGACATCATAAGCCGGAGTGCGCGGGGATAAGCCTGAACTTAATGTGGCTTCTCGAGCCAAATTAAAATCTTTGGTATGTTTCATAACCGCTCCAGCGGCTACTTCACCCAGTCGCTCACCCTCTAGATCATAACGTTTGACTAACCCTTGCAAAGAAGCAGTGAGCATATCTTGGTTAGATGCATTTTTATAAACAGTGTGACTGCGAGCAAAAGGAATTCTATTGCCACCAATAATTGCTACTCTTCTAATTTCTGCCATCAGTTTTTATCCCGTCATTAATTCCGTTGTGACAATTTTTTATTGTGACTTTTTCTTAGTATTAGATTAGTTAATTATAAATTGCAATTCATTGGTATAACTACAAATAAAAATGGCATTTGGGTCAATTAGCTTTAGTTAAACTATTGATAGAGTAGTACTATTAATAACAAGGCTAGGATTGCCAGCAACGGAGATGATATGAGTGATAGATACCTTGGATTTGCAAATTCCAAAATAGGACGCTTGATTGTTTCAACCTTGGGTTTACCCAGGCCCCCTTTATTGCGGAGGGAGTCTGATGATTCTCCCCATAGCCTATCAGGTAATGTTCATGTGGGTATTAGCACAGGCTCACTGTACGCCACACAGATTAGACAATCATTAGAAAATACCGATCTCCAATGGATTGGCGATAATGGACAGGGTAACCGTCATTTAGTATTTGATGCCTCCGGTATCCGCAATACCGATCAAGCTGAAGAGCTCTATCAATTCTTTCATAAAAATATTTCTAAATTGCCACGATGTGGACGGGTTGTGATCATTGGTCAGCAACCAGAAAATATCGAGCGCATTGATCATGCTATTGCCCAAAGAGGACTAGTGGGCTTTGTTAAATCTGTGGCCAAAGAAATTGGTCGCAAAGGGGCGGTAGCTAATTTAATTTACCTCAATGGTTTTGGCCACAAGGGGCTTGCAGCACCCTTACGTTTTTTACTATCCGCGGGCTGTGCCTTTACCAATGGTCAGGTATTTTCCTTAACCACACCGGTTAGCGAATTACCCACTGACATCTCTTGGCAACGGCCATTAGAAGGCAAGCTTATTGTAGTTACTGGTGCCGCCCGAGGTATAGGTCTAGCTATGAGTCAGGTACTAGCTAGAGATGGTGCTAAGGTGATTGGAATTGATGTTCCTCAGGCTCAAGAGGCGCTTGAGAAGAGCATGTCAGAAATTAATGGTCTGCCCTTAGCGCTGGATATAACCGCAGAAGATGCTGCGGAACGATTAATTGATTGCTGTGCTCAGCAAGAGGGTAGGTTGCAGGGTATTGTGCACAATGCAGGTATCACTCGAGATAAGATGTTATCGCGCATGAATGATCAGCAGTGGCGATTATTGATGGATATTAATATTGGTAGTATTCAAAGAATTAATAAGGCGTTGTTGGCAACAGAAATGCTTGATCAGGGTGGAAGAATTGTCGGCGTGGCCTCAATTAGTGGTATTGCCGGTAATCTGGGTCAGAGCAACTATGCCTATTCAAAATCAGCAGTAATTGGCATGGTGGATAGTATGGCTTCAGTCTGTGCTAAACGCGGTATTACCATTAACGCGGTAGCCCCGGGTTTTATAGAAACTCAGATGACAGCGGCAATACCCTTTGCTACGCGGCAGGTGGGTCGAAGGTTAAGCTCTCTTAGTCAGGGTGGACTGCCTCAAGATGTGGCAGAGGTAGTTTCTTTTTACTTAAGCCCGCAGGCGGCAGGAGTGAATGGCAATACGGTACGGGTCTGTGGTCAGAGTTTAATGGGCGCTTAATCGTAAACGCCCATATTCTCAGTAATTTAGTTGGACGCGTGCAACTCGTGATTAAGCTCAACCGCTGATTTATTGGTCAGGCATTCGACCTTACCGGTCACGGAATTACGTCTAAATAGTAGGTCGCTTTTACCGGCAAGTTCACGGGCCTTAACCTTTCCAGTTGCCTGCTTACTGTCATCAAGCATGGTCACAATTGTGCCCGCAGTAATGTATAGTCCGGCTTCTAAGGTACAGCGATCACCCAGTGGAATGCCCAGACCTGAGTTGGCTCCTAGCAGGCATTTTTCGCCCATAGCAAT
>JAHEHM010000014.1:0-20223 GCA_024644585.1 Porticoccaceae bacterium
ATTTCGGTTGATGATGACCAAATTGTATCGCGCTTAAGTGGACGTCGTGTCCATGAGGGCAGTGGTCGCGTTTATCATGTTGAGCACAATCCACCGCAAACAGCCGGTAAAGATGATGTGACTGGCGATGCACTTATTCAGCGTGAAGATGATCGTGAAGAAACCATTCGCAATCGTCTTGAGGTTTATCATAATCAGACAGAACCGCTAGTGGCTTTCTATACTGAGCTTGCTGATTCCGCGGATCAAGCGCCGGCATTTAAATCAGTTAATGGCCTAGGTAAGTTGGATGAGGTTCAGGCGCGTATTGTGACTGCGCTAAGCTAATCCTCAAACTAGCCAAATTCTAAATCTGTTATGCGATTAAACCCTGGGTTAGGTATACTCAGGGTTTAATTTTAATTGGGTTTTTAAACAGGCTTATTATGACCACAATTCTGGCGGTTGATACATCTACTGAAGCCTGTTCTGTTGCGCTTCAAATTGGCAGTGAATGCATTGCCAAATATTCAGATGAGCCGCGATCTCATTCCCGTCTATTAATGCCCATGGTGCAACAGGTTTTAGCTGAGGCTGATATTAAAGTTAATCAGTTAGATGTCATTGGTGTCAGCATAGGCCCCGGCTCGTTTACTGGTTTACGCATTGGTTTTGCTGCAGTGCAGGGCATGGCCTATGGCGCAGATATCCCTGTAGTGCCTGTATCTACTCTAGAATTAATGGTAGCAACCTATGCGCGTCAAGAAAGTGCGCAAGCAGGAGAAATAATCGCATTATTGGATGCCCGAATGTCTGAGTTTAATCTGGGCAGATACCGATTAGATGATAATCATCACATTCTTACAGTAGAAGCCGATCGCTTAGTGTCTTCAGAGCAAGCCATTGAGCTTATAGCGGCCAATCAAAGGGTTTCAGTGATTGGTGATGCAGGGGGACTGTTTGAATCGGCACCCGAGTTAAAGAGCCAATTTACGCCAATCTACCCTAATGCTATGGATATTTTACCTCTGGCGCAGACAGAATATTCAGCGCAAAGGGCAGTGGCTATCGAGACAGAAGACCTAGTGTATTTACGCGGCACTGAAGCTTGGCAAAAAAGAAAACGTCTAAGAACCACAGCGGAAGAGGTTAATTAATGGATATTATTCAAGCATTTTGGCTGGCTGTGGTTCAGGGTTTAACCGAATTTTTACCTATTTCTAGCTCTGCTCATCTCATTTTACCCTCGGCTATTTGGGGTTGGCAGGATCAGGGCCTAGCTTTCGATGTCGCCGTGCATGTGGGCTCATTAATTGCGGTTTTAGCCTATTTCAAAAACGACGTAATAAAGCTTATTCAATCATGGGTTGGCTCGACATTTTTAGGGCGTGCCAGTAACTCTGAAAGTCAGATGGCGTGGTTTATTATTATGGCCACCCTACCTGTGGCACTGGTTGGGCTATTAGCTGCCGGTTTTATTGAGTTGCATCTGCGCTCGATTGCCGTGATTGCCACCACCACCATTGTTTTTGGTCTGCTATTAGGCTGGGTCGATTGGCGTGTTCGCGGGGCTAAAACCCTACAGAATTTGACTTGGAAATCAGCCCTAATTATTGGTTTAGCGCAGGTCTTAGCATTGATACCCGGTACCTCAAGATCAGGTATTACTATTACTGCCGCCTTAGCCTTGGGTTTTGACCGCAACTCAGCGGCGCGTTTTTCATTTTTACTGGCTATTCCAAGTATTATTCTAAGTGGTGGCTATCAAATATTACAGCTAATGGCTGAGACATCGGTGCCATGGCTTGAAATAGCCTTTGGTACCCTGGTTTCTGGGATTACAGCCTACCTATGCATCCATTACTTTCTGCGCCTAGTAGATAAAATAGGCATGTTGCCCTTTGTGGTTTATCGGCTAGTTTTGGGTGTTGTTTTAATCCTCATATACAATGGCTTGATCTAAGTCAGATAAAAAATCTATTGATAGGAATCATTATGGATCAATCAGAAAATCAATTTAACCAACAGCTCTGTGCCTTTTTAGATGCATCGCCAACGCCATTTCATGCGGTATCCTCTATGGTGGGCCTATTATCTGAAGCAGGGTTTGCTGAGTTATCTGATGATCAATCATGGTCGCTACAAAAGGGCGGTAAATACTATGTGGTGCGCAATGGCTCATCCATAGTCGCCTTTGTTCATGGCTCTGAAGCTGTTTCTAAAGCTGGTGTCAGAATAGTGGGTGCCCATACGGATAGCCCATGCCCCATGCTAAAGCCACAACCCGAGATGGAGAAGGGTGGCTTTTCTCAGTTGGGGGTGGAAATTTATGGTGGCGCATTACTTAACCCTTGGTTTGATCGTGATTTATCCATTGCCGGTCGTGTAGTTTACAAAGATGCTAATCAAGAGCTGAAGCAGACCTTGGTTAATTTCAAAGAACCCGTGGCAACCATCCCCAGTTTGGCCATTCATTTAGATCGCAAAGCTAATCAGGACCGCACCATTAATCCGCAAACGGATATTCCGCCCATACTAAAGCTTAATTTGGGCAATCAAAAATCCCAAAGTTTTAGAGATATTCTGCAACAGCAATTTTTGACTGCAAAAGATCAGGTGCTAGATTTTGAGCTGTGCCTGTTCGATACCCAACCCGCGGCTATGGTCGGTTTAGAAAAAGAGTTTTTGGCCTCTGGACGATTGGATAACCTATTAAGCTGTTTTGTGGCTACTCAGGCGCTAATCAAAGCTGATGGGACGCAAACCTGCATTATGGCCTGTAATGACCATGAAGAGGTGGGTAGTGTCTCTGCTGTTGGAGCCGATGGGCCGTTTTTGGAGTCAGTTATAGAACGAATAGCTGCTAATGAATCCAGCGAACTAGATGTCAGTGCGGTTATGGATAAGTCGCTATTGATATCTTGTGATAATGCCCATGCTGTACATCCCAATTATATGGATAAGCATGATGCCGGCCACCTACCCAGTATTAATGGCGGGCCAGTGATTAAAACCAATGTTAAACAGCGTTATGCCACTAATAGCGTCACATCAAGCCGCTTTAAACAGCTCTGCGAGCAGGCCAATGTGCCCGTGCAACAGTTTGTATCCCGCGCTGATATGGGTTGTGGCAGTACCATAGGGCCAATTGCTTCCTCGCGTTTAGGCGTAGCCACCATCGATGTGGGTATCCCGCAATTAGCGATGCATTCTTGCCGAGAATTGACGGGATCTAAGGATTCTTTACGATTAGCTTTGGTGTTGGGAGCTTTTTTTGATAATACCGACCCCATGGGTTGTGATTGGGTTTAAGCAAAGATTTATTCCAATCTTATTTTCACAGGGTAACAAATAATTTTGTATTAGTTATTTGTTTGATCTTAGGAGTAATAATTTGACCCAAGATGTGATGGGTAGTTACTTAAAAAGGTTCCTTAGCGAGCCTTTTTTATTGTCAGCTTTCTCTCTTAGGATTGCACGAAGAATTAGGCAATTCATTTTTTAATTTGGTGATTCTCAAATAACTTTGCCTCTTTAATAAACGCATAATAAGCACCCATTATTGCAAGTATGAATCCACGTTTTCCTGAGAATATTTTTCGTTGAAAAAAATATTCTTTCATAAAGACTAGGGGGAAAACAGTGATAAGTTTTACATTAGAATATCTTTTTCCTTTAGCAAACTTTTCGTTGGCTTTTAGGCTGGAATAAATATTATTTTTGCTTGTTATGACTTCGACTGAATGATAGCCATAATGATCAAAAGTCTCATTGATAAATATTTCTGTACCATCAACCGTTGCACTTTCATGAGCTAAGCGGGAATCATCGAAGAAGGATTTGGATCGTTTATACAATCTATGATTATTAGGTTTTTTACTCCAAGTGGATAGTGGTTTTCCAATAAATATATCATTGCGCCAAAAACGCACGCTGTCAGCTTTGTCTTGCCCTATTATTTCTTTGAAAGCGTTGATTAAGCTTGGATTTACCTCTTCATCCCCATCAAGGTTCAGTACCCATTCGTTGGAGCATAGCGACATGGCATATTGTTTTTGTTTCGCATAACCTTGCCAGGAATGGGCATAGATTTTAGCGCCATAGCGCTCAGCTATGTCTAATGTGCTATCAGTACTGCCTGAATCAACCAGAATTACTTCATCAAAAAGAGAAACACTCTTAAGTGTTTTTTCAATATGTTCTTCTTCATTTTTAGTGATAATAAAAACGCTTACAGGAAGTTTCATGGTTAATAGTATATTTGTTGAGATAAATTATCTTAACATCAAACAATGGGGGGTTATCAAATAAAATTAGTTAATCTCTATGATTTTGTAGGTCTGAATTTTACCATGGGGCTTGAGTAACTGAGCAGAACCCTTATCATAGCCTGCTATATTCACCCAGAAGATTTTTTATGAGTCAGAAAAGAGTTTTAACCGGCATTACTACCTCTGGAACCCCGCATTTGGGTAACTACGTGGGTGCTATTCGACCTGCGATTGCCGCTAGTCAGGATAGCAGCATCGAATCGTTTTTCTTTTTAGCGGATTACCATGCATTAATTAAATGTCAGGATCCTGAGGCAGTGCATCAGTCTACTCTTGAGATTGCCGCCGCATGGTTGGCGTTGGGCTTAGACCCTGAGCAGGTGGTGTTTTATCGCCAGTCGGATATTCCTGAAATCCCAGAACTAACTTGGTTTCTTACCTGCATGACGGCTAAGGGCTTGATGAATCGCTCTCATGCTTATAAAGCTGCGGTACAGGCTAATCAGGAAGCGGGTGAGGACGACGATTTAGCCATTACCATGGGTTTGTTTAGCTATCCAACATTAATGGCGGCAGACATTCTTATGTTTAATGCCAGTGATATTCCTGTGGGTCGTGATCAAATTCAGCATGTGGAAATGGCGCGTGATATCGCCCAGCGCTTTAATCACCATTATGGCGAACATTTTGTCTTACCTTCGGCTAAGGTTGATGACAATGTTGCGGTGTTGCAAGGGCTTGATGGTCGTAAGATGAGCAAGAGCTACAACAATACTATTCCGCTATTTTTAACCGAGAAAAAGCTTAAAAAACATATCAACAAGATTAAGACTAATCTGCTTGAGCCGGGTGAACCTAAGGACCCTGATGATTCGGCGGTATTTCAGTTGTGGCAAGCTTTTGCCACTGAGCAACAGACGGCAGATATGCGTCAACAGTTTGCTGAGGGTATTGCTTGGGGTGAGGCAAAAAAGCAATTATTTGAATTGATTAACAGCCAGTTAGCTGAGCCACGTGAGCGTTATAACCAGCTTATAGAAAGCCCCGCTGAAGTAGAGAAAATACTGCAGAAGGGTGGTGAGAAGGCTCGTCAACATAGTGCGGCATTAATCGCTAAGGTTCGCAAATCTGTGGGTATTCGTCCTTTGGGTTAGGGGTGTAATTTAATGGATTAAATATGCTCTGCTGTAGTGAGATATTATCCATTTGCTTGTATAATGCGTATCTAGTTAGCAATTTGTAATAACTTCCACGCTTAATTTTTAACGGAGACTTCAATGAGTCAGCTCAGAGTTTTTGGACTTGTAATTTTCACGCTTATTACTGTGGTTGCCTGTGGCGGCCAAAATGGCTCTGCAGAGCTTACAGATAATCAAAAGAATCTTGTTGCCGAGCGTCTTGCGCCCCATGGCTCTGTAGTTATGGCGGGTCAGGCAGTAGTTTCTGCTGTGGCCTCTGTTGTAGGTCGTACGGGTGAATCTATCTACGCTAGCAACTGTCAAGCTTGTCATAATTACGGCGTAGCTGGTGCACCTAAAACAGGTGATGTGGCGGCATGGGCTGATCGTCTGACTAAGGGTATCGAAACGGTTTATGCCAATGCGATTAATGGTATTGGTGGTATGCCGGCTAAGGGTACTTGCATGGATTGTAGTGATGATGAAATTATCGCAACCATTGATTACATGCTTGAAAATAGTCAGTAGTTATTCACTGGCTATAAAAAAACCCGCTTTTTTAAGCGGGTTTTTTATTGTCTTAAAATAAGTTGTCAGTGAACCGAGGGTTTAGGTTCATCAAAGATATCTTTGGTATCTGATTGATCAAAGTGATAAAGCTGGCCGCAAAATTCACAGGTCACTTCAATGGAACCCTGTTCTTCAAATATTTTACTCACTTCATCAGCGCCAAGCGAGGAGAGCATTTTGGCAGTTCGTGCTTTTGAGCAACTACAGAAAAACTGTAGAGCTTCAGGATCAAATAGGCGCACCTGCTGTTCGTGAAATAGGCGATAGAGTTGCTCTTCATGCTCAAGCTCAAGTTGCTCTTCAGCTTTTAAACTTTCAAGTAAAAGACTGAGATGTTGCCAGTCATCAGCGGCTTTTTCATCTTCGCTGCTATGGGGCATTTGCTGAATTAACACACCGGCTGCGGTACTTTGATCAGCGGCAAGTTTGATTTTAGTACTGAGTTGTTCTGATTGAACAAAGTAGTATTCTAGGCATTCACTGAGACTGTCTTTGTCTATGGGTACAATCCCCTGATAGCGCTCTCTGCCTTCGGGTTCAATGGTAATTGCCAACGTGGCTGAACCTAATAAGCTCACAAAATCTTGTTCTTCCCCAAGATTTTGGTAATCACCTCTAACAATGCCTCTCAATTGAGTATTGTTGCTGCATTCGGCCATGATAGAGCTAATATCTCCCTTGCCAATCGCCTGTATGCTGACAATGCCATCGAATTTAAGACTGGCACTTAGAAGGCTTGCAGCGGCGAGAAATTCACCCAATAGGGCATTCACCACGGGAGGGTAGTCCTGCCGCTGTTGAATAGCTTGATAGCTTGCGCTTAGGGTAGTGATCTCACCGCGAATATGGGTATCGTCAAAGAGAAAACGTTGTCTGGTATCTAGTGATTTCATGGCGCGCATTCTACAAAATTATGCAACAGAATGCATATTAGATTGCAGCTAAGAGGTATTTATTTTTAACCGCGAATAAAGCGATGGATTTGCCGACGTTGTTTCTTGTTGGGTTTTTCGTGTTGCGGCATGGATTGGTTTAACGCTTTGCGCTCTGCCTGTTGCTTATCTCTGGTGGCGATACTCTCATCGGTTTCACGATAAAGCTTTTGCGCCTCAGGAGCGCCTCGACGTTGATCAGAAAGAGCCGCGACCTCGAGTATTTTTTCGTCATAACCCTGACGTACCGTTAAGGTTTCACCCACATCTAGCATTCGGCTGGGCTTGGGTTTTTGTCCATTAATATGAACCTTGCCATTTTCAATGGCATTTTTGGCTAGGGCTCGAGTTTTGAAGAACCGCGCTGCCCACAACCATTTGTCGATTCGTACCTTATCCATGGGGCTGATCACCTATAAGACTCATAAAGTCGTCAATCATTGGGAATTGGCTAATATCTTCTCGCGGCTGGGTGCTTATGGGCTGCTTAATACTTAGCAGGTGCTTGATGCCAAATTGATGGGCTGCGTTAAGTACTGACTCAGAATCATCAATAAATAATGTGGTTGCGGGGTCAAAGTCGAGATTTTTTTGTAACTCATACCAAAATTTTTGATCTTCCTTTGCTGCTCGGTAGTCATGGGAGGAAATGACTTGATCTAATAATGGCTCAATAGCAGAGTTGGCAAATTTTAATTCAATACTGGGGCGATCTGAGTTAGTGATCAAAACACGATTTTTTCGGTGCTTACCGAGGCTTTCCAGAAACTCTATAGCCTGCGGTCTTTCTTGAATAAGATGTTTTACACCGGCCTGAGCCTGAATAATATTTAAACCAAATTGCTTAGACCAATAATCGGTGCAGTACCATTCTAGTTGACCCTGTTTTTCTGCCAAACGATTGGCAATAAAAAGGGTTGTTTGTTGAATATCGCCATTCTGAATTTGGTTGTACTTTTCGGGAAGATGCTGGGTCCAAAAATAATAATCAAAATGAAGGTCTAGCAATGTGCCATCCATATCGAGAAGGACTGTATCAATAGAGTCCCAATCTAGATTGATGGGCTGACTGCTCAAAATAGATCCTCTGGCAGGGGTTCTTCATTGGCTGTGGGGGATGTTCCCTTAGAAGTTAGCTCGGGCACATTTTCAGTTCTAAAGAATTCGTACATACCTTTTTGATTAGGCGCAATACGCTTACCTGTCTTAGGGTCTATTTTAATGCTGACAATGCCTGTGGGCTGAGGAAGATTGCCCGAGGGTTTTTTATCTAGTGCCACGGACATAAAATCTATCCATATGGGAAGGGCGGCAGAGCCACCATATTCATTGCGCCCCAGCTGAGAGTAATCATCGAAGCCAACCCAAGCAGTTGTCACCAAATGAGGCGAGTAGCCGGAGAACCATGCATCTCTAGGGCCGTTAGTGGTTCCCGTTTTACCACCTATGTCATCGCGTTTGAGAGATTTGGCTTTTCTGCCAGTTCCTTTTTTAATCACATCCTTGAGCATGGAATCGATGAGGAACGCTGTGGGTGCATCTATAGCGCGCTCAGCTGGCTCTAGAGCAAGTGGTTCAGTATTTCGCAGGGTTTGACGTATTAACTGATAATGATCTTTATCAGCATCTGGAATAGATTCTAAGGTCAATGTATCTAATAGTTCTTCGAGTTCTTGGTCGATTTTGTCTGCTGAAAGTGGAGCTTTCTTATTTGTGATTTGGTCGCAGGGGTTACAGGCATTTTTTGGCGCCGCCTCAAAGATAATGTTGCCGTCACGATCAATAATTTTGTCTAGAATGTAGGGCTCTACCAGATAGCCCCCATTGGCAAAGGTAGTGTAACCACGGGCAATAGTCATAGGGGTTAAGGCATGGCTTCCCAATGCTATTGATAGGTCTGATGGCATATTGGCAGTCTCAAAGCCAAAGGCTTGTAGCCCTTGAAGCGTTCGGTCGATACCCATACGTCTTAGTAGCCTAATAGACACTAGGTTGCGCGACCGATACAGTGCCTCACGAATTCTTGTGGGGCCATAAAATTTGCCGCCATCATTTTCAGGCCGCCAAAAGTCTTCTAGCTTGCTGTCATCAAATACTACGGGCGCATCATTAATTGTAGAAGCGGGCGTAAAGCCATTTTGTAGGGCAACGGTATAGATGAAGGGCTTAAAGTTTGAACCCGGTTGTCGCGCCGCCTGAGTAACTCTATTAAAACGACTATGCAGAAAATCAAAACCACCAACCAGTGCCTTAATGCCACCATTCTTAGGAGAAACTGCAACCATTGCAGCCTGTGCCTTAGGAAGCTGAGCAAGCTGAACAAACCCTTTCTGTTTTTTAATACGAATTAAATCGCCGACCTGGAAAATATCATGGGCTGATTCTATAGGCTGAGATCGAACACTGGCAGTTTTAAAAAGACGCAAACCCTCTAAACCATTAGCCCAGTTTAAAGGGTGAGTTTGCCCCTGCTTGTCAGTGATTTGCAGATGATCATCTGCTACAAAGCTGACTATGGCCGGTTCTAAATCGCCATAGGTATTTGTTTCATCCAAAATTTCTGGCCAGAGATCAACGGCTAATGCGGTTTGTTCAACACCGCGATAACCATGACGAAGATCATAGGCAATTAAGCCCGATTGTACCGATGAGGTAGCCTTGGCTTGCAGTTTAGTATCTATGGTGGTGATTGCTGTGTAACCTTCGGTATAAGCTTTGAGGCCGTATTTTTCGATGACCTGTTGGCGAACCATTTCTGCTGCATAGGCGGCATCAATTTTAGCAATTGATCCATGATACCTAGCTCGATCGCTTTCGATGACTGCCGCTTGGTATTCAGATTGGGTGATTTTTTCGAGATTGAGCATGCGGCGCAGAATCCAATTTCTTCTTTGCAGTGCCCGCTCGGGTCTGGCAATCGGATTGTATTTAGAGGGCGCTTTGGGCAGTCCGGCTATCATTGCCATCTCAGCCAACGATAGTTGCTCTAGGGTTTTACCATAATAAACCTGTGCCGCAGCACCCACACCATAGGCACGGTTGCCCATATAAATTTTGTTAGCATAGAGCGAGAGTATTTCTTGTTTTGTCAGTTCATCTTCAATTTTAAATGCCAATAAAATTTCATTAAACTTTCGCGTGAACTCTTTGCGCTTACTGAGGAAGAAGTTTCGCGCTACCTGCATGGTAATAGTACTGCCACCACTTTTAATTGAACCGGTGGTTATTAACTCCACAGCCGCTCGAGCCAGACCTGAAATTACAATGCCGCCATGGTTGAAGAAGCGATCATCCTCTGCGGCTAAAAATGCATCAACCATAGCTGGTGGTATTTGGTTAAAGTTTACCGGCGTACGTTTTTTTTCACCGAATTCGGCAATGATTTGTAAGTCTTCAGAGTAAACTTTTAGCGGAATTTGTAATTCAACCCGTTTGAGCTCATCTACGGAGGGTAACTTAGGGCTGAGATATAAAAATAGGCATGAGGCGACAATAAAAAACCCGCCCATACCGAGTGCGGTAAGGGTAAACGCAACTTTAATGAACTTTTTATATTTTTTAAGCAAGGTCTGCGAGCGCCAAGGTTTCATCCAGTGTATTATAGAGCCTTGAGTGGCTATTTTGCATTATTTGTTTGCGTATTTTCAATAACCTAGTTGACCCTTTTAAATATGAGCGCCAAATAAGGCGGGATCATTATTAATACTAGTTTAGAAAACACGCATTTAACAGGTAGCCGGTAGAGCATAATGATTAAAACAGAATTAGATTATCAATGAGCGAACAACATATATTTTTAGTAGGCCCAATGGGTGTAGGAAAAACTTCAGTGGGTCGGCAGCTGGCTGGCTTGCTGCATCGTCCCTTTGTCGATGTAGATGCAGAAATTGAGTCTCGATCCGGGGCGGATATCCAGTGGATATTCGATATGGAAGGTGAGGCAGGCTTTCGCAAAAGAGAAACTAAGGTTCTCAGCGATATTGTTGCCAGCAGTGCCAGTTCGGTTATAGCCACCGGTGGCGGTGTTGTGATGACTAAAGAAAATCGCAAGATTCTGCAATCTAGCGGGCAGGTTATTTACCTATCGGTCTCTAAAGAACAGCTCTATGAGCGTATGCGAAGAGATAAATCGAGACCGCTGTTGCAGGTTGAAAACCGCGAACAGGTAATTGATGATTTGATCGAGCTCCGTGACCCCTTATATCGCGAAATTGCAGATGTAGTGTTCGCAGCTGAAGCTGGTTCGGCCCATCGCGTCGCCAAAGTGCTGCTCGAAGAGCTTTCAAAGCATTGAAAATTTTTACTATCAACGCATAATGGTTGGTCAAATTTTATAGAGTTTTTATTCCTATGGCTGAAACATCGAGTACATCAGTAGCGCCAAAAATCAATGTGGATTTAGGCGACCGCAGCTATCCTATTTTTATTGGATCAGGTCAGCTTGCGGCGGTGGGTATTTCCCGTTTCATTCAGGGGAATAAAGTGCTGATTGTGACCAATACAACAGTGGCTGCGCTATATTTGTCGAAACTGGAAGACCAGCTTTCTGATAAACAGGTCGATAGCATAGTTTTAGAGGATGGCGAACAGTTTAAAAGTCTAGAGACCTTAAATAGTATTTTTTCGCAACTTTTAGAAAATAAGCATGATCGGAAAACCACATTAATTGCTCTTGGCGGAGGTGTTGTGGGAGATATTACCGGTTTTGCTGCTGCCTGCTATCAACGTGGTGTTCCGTTTATCCAAATCCCCACGACTCTATTGTCGCAGGTGGATTCTTCGGTTGGGGGAAAGACGGCGGTTAATCACCCCATGGGTAAGAATATGATTGGCGCCTTTTATCAGCCTCAGGCAGTAATTATTGACACCGATAGCCTGACTACCTTACCAAAAAGAGAGTTTAGTGCAGGCATGGCTGAGGTAATTAAGTATGGCTTAATATCTGATGCTGAATTTTTTACCTGGCTAGAAGAAAATTCCGATGCCCTTATGCAGGGCAATCAGGGTGCACTCACCTATGCGATTGAGCGATCTTGCTTAAACAAGGCCAAGGTAGTCAGTGCTGATGAAACCGAGCAGGGTATGCGTGCGATTCTTAATTTAGGGCATACCTTTGGCCATGCAATGGAAACCTTCCAGAATTACTCGGGCTGGTTGCACGGTGAAGCGGTTGCCGCTGGAATGGTGATGGCATGCGAGTTATCAATGTTGCGTGGCGCCTTGACTAAAAGTGAGTTTGATAGGGCAAAACAGTTGATTCAGCGCTGGGACTTGCCCATTGCACCCCCTGCAGAAATGCGAGTTGATGATTTTGAGCAGCTTATGTATCGCGATAAGAAAGTTTTAGATGGTCAGTTACGACTGGTGTTATTGCGATCTTTAGGCGATGCTGAAGTCACGGCTGACTTCACTTTAGGTAGTCTAAATTCTGTGCTTTCTAGTAGCTGTTCAGCGTCATAATTTGTTATAATTTCACAAGTTTTTACTTGTACGTAAACTATCCTATTTCATGAATGCGTATAAGTGTTTGTCGAAAGTGTGTCTCAAGTGTAAAATGTGCGCCTTTTTCGCCCAGAAGTGCTAAATACTGGGCTACTAATCCACCTGTAAACTTTTCAGAGTTCAAATATGACTCAGAGCTTATGTCGGCTTGATGATTTCAAAGATAATTGCGGTTTTGGACTAATTGCTCATACCAAGGGCAAAGCAAACCACAAGTTATTACAAAATGCTATTACAGCATTAACCTGTATGACCCACCGTGGCGGTGTTGCCGCTGATGGTAAAACCGGTGATGGCTGTGGTCTTTTATTGCAGAAGCCCGATGGCTTTTTGCGCGCAAAGGTTAAACAGGACTCGGGTGTAGAGTTACCTGAGGATTACGCTGTGGGCGCAATTATGCTCAATAGCGATGATACCAAGCGCAACCAATCTAAAGCTGTTATTGAGCAGGAAATGGCTGCACAGGGCCTTGAAGTCATTGCCTGGCGAATAGTCCCTACGGATGATAGCTGTCTGGGTCCCATTGCAATCGAATCCCTGCCGGCTTTTGAACAGGTTTTTATTGCCCCCGGTAAAATTACCGATCAAAAAATATTTGCCGCAAGACTTTATATGGCACGCCGAAAAGCTGAGATTCAACTAGCAGAAGATGATACTTTCCATATTGCTAGCTTGGGTATCGACGTTCTAAGCTATAAAGGTCTTATGATGCCAGTGGATCTGCCAAAGTTTTACACTGACTTGGCAGATCCATCGCTTGAGACAGCGATCTGTGTATTCCATCAGCGTTTCTCTACCAATACTATGCCGAAATGGCCTCTGGCACAGCCATTCAGAATGCTTGCCCACAACGGTGAGATTAATACTATTGTTGGTAACAGAAACTGGTCTGTTGCTAGAACCTCTAAATATAAAACTGATCTACTACCTGATCTTAAAGAAGCAGCACCCTTGGTCAACCGAACTGGTTCTGACTCATCAAGCCTAGATAACATGCTTGAGATGTTGGTGACAGGTGGTATGGATCTGCATCTTGCTGTACGAGCATTGGTTCCACCGGCTTGGCAAAATGTTGAAGATATTGATCCTGATTTACGTGCACTTTATGACTATCTTTCTATGCACCAAGAGCCTTGGGATGGCCCAGCTGGCTTGGTAATTACCGATGGTCGATATGCAGTTTGTACATTGGATAGAAATGGTTTGCGTCCATCGCGTTGGGTAATGACCGATGATGATGTAATCACTGTAGCCTCAGAAGTGGGTGTCTATGATTACGCCCCCGAATCAGTAGTAGCTAAGGGTCGTCTAGGGCCTGGTGATATTCTTTCGATTGATACCGAGAAAGGTGAAATTAAGTTCCGCGATGAAGTTGAAACTGAACTTGCCGCTCGCAACCCCTACAAGCAATGGCTCAAAGAGGGTCATTTTTCAATTGCTTCTACCTTTGATATGGATAGCATTGATCTTGAAGGCACTCTAAGCCGCGAGCAGATTCGCACTTACATGAAAATGTTCCAAGTTTCTTTCGAAGAGAGAGATCAGGTTCTGCGTCCATTAGCTGAAGGTGGTCAAGAAGCGACTGGCTCCATGGGTGATGATACGCCGATGGCAGTTCTTTCTGCTAAGCACCGTAATCTATTCGATTACTTTAGACAGCAATTTGCTCAGGTAACCAATCCACCCATCGATCCACTGAGAGAATCTATTGTGATGTCTCTGGGTGTTGAATTGGGCCGTGAAGGCAGTATTTTTGAAGAAAAAGCTGACTTGGCCTGTCGAATTGGGCTTTCAAGCCCGGTTCTTTCGCCGCGTAAATATTACGCATTGAAAGCCAATAAGTTTGATGAATTCCCGGTTCAAAAATTTGATCTTAACTATGATCCTGCGTCAGAAAATTTGTCAGATGCGGTAGTGCGGATCTGTGCAGAAGTTGAGCAGGCGGTTAAATCTGGTGTATCTGTTTGTATTCTCTCAGATCACAGTATTGTTGAGTCAAAATTACCCATACACATCCTGCTTGCTGTGGGTGCTGTACACAACCATCTAACTGTCAAAGGTTTGCGTTGTGATGCCAATATTGTAGCCAGTACTGGTTACGCAAGAGATTCACATCAGGTGGCTACGCTCATCGGTTGTGGTGCCTCTTTGGTCTATCCATACCTCAGCTACCATGTGTTATGTGACCTTATTGGCAGTGGTGAAATCACGGTTGATGTGGATACTGCGTTTAGGCAGTATCGCAAAGGGATTAACAAAGGCTTATTAAAAATCTTATCTAAGATGGGTATTTCTACTATCGCATCTTATCGTGGCGCACTTCTTTTCGAAGCCGTGGGTCTGAATGAAGAGATTATTGATCTTTGTTTCCCGGGGCTGACTAGTCGTATTCAGGGTGCAAGCTTTGACGATATTCAGCAAGATCAACATGAACTCAGTAAGCTAGCGTGGAAATTACGCAAGCCTATTAATCAGGGTGGTCTGCTCAAATATGTGCATGGTGAGGAATACCATGCTTATAACCCAGATGTAGTACAGACCATGCACAAGGCGGTTCAGAACAACGACTATGATGCTTGGTTGAGCTACGCTGATTTAGTCAATAAGAGGCCAACAGCCTCACTGCGTGACCTTCTCGGTCTAAAGTCTGGCGTAACAGCGATTGATATCTCAGAAGTTGAGCCAGTTTCTAATATTGTTAAGCGCTTTGATTCGGCGGGTATGTCCTTGGGTGCACTTTCACCTGAGGCTCACGAATCACTAGCTGAAGCCATGAATGGTTTGGGTGGACGTTCAAACTCCGGTGAGGGGGGTGAAGATCCATCTCGTTATGGCACGATTAAATCATCAAAAATTAAGCAGGTTGCTTCGGGTCGCTTTGGTGTAACTCCAGCCTACCTAAGAAGTGCCGAAGTTATTCAGATTAAAGTAGCACAGGGTGCTAAACCAGGTGAAGGTGGTCAACTTCCCGGTGGTAAGGTCAACGATCTCATTGCTCGTTTACGTTACTCAGTACCCGGTGTAACGCTAATTTCACCGCCTCCGCATCATGATATTTATTCGATTGAAGATCTGGCTCAGCTAATCTTTGATCTGAAGCAGGTTAATCCAGATGCATTGGTATCGGTTAAGCTAGTGTCACGCCCGGGTGTAGGTACGATTGCAGCCGGTGTTGCTAAGGCCTATGCCGACCTTATTACTATTTCTGGTTATGATGGTGGTACGGCAGCAAGTCCAGTGAGTTCTATTCGTTATGCCGGTTCTCCGTGGGAGCTTGGTTTAACAGAAACTCATCAAACACTACGTGCTAATGATCTACGTAACAAGGTGCGCGTTCAGGCTGACGGTGGTCTGAAAACAGGTTTAGATGTTATTAAAGCGGCTATTTTGGGTGCCGAAAGCTTCGGTTTTGGTACAGGGCCTATGGTTGCGTTGGGTTGTAAATATCTGCGTATCTGTCACCTCAACAACTGCGCTACTGGTGTTGCTACCCAGAATGATCGTTTGCGAAATGATCATTATCGCGGAACAGTTGCGATGGCTACCAACTTCTTTAAGTTTATGGCTATGGAAACGCGTGAATGGATGGCCTCTGTGGGTGTTCGTTCACTAGAAGAGCTTATTGGTCGAGTGGATTTACTCGAAACATTGCCTGGCACAACCACTAAGCAACAAAATCTTGATCTTGCGCCACTCATTGAAGATCGTCCAGAAATCAGTCATAAGCCACAGTTCTGCCAAGAAGCTCAGAATGATCCTTTTGATAAGGGCCTTCTAGCCGAGCAGATGGTGAAAGATATGCTACCTGCCATTGAATCAAAAAGCGGCGGCACTTTTGAGTACAATATAGGCAACTGTGATCGCTCTATCGGTGCGCGTTTGTCCGGTGAAATTGCTACTCGATACGGTAACAGTGGAATGGCAGATACGCCTGTAGCGATTAAGCTAAAGGGTGTAGCGGGTCAATCACTGGGTGTATGGAATGCTGGTGGTCTAGATATTTACCTCGAAGGTGATGCCAACGACTACGTAGGCAAAGGTATGTCTGGTGGTAAGATTGTACTTAGCCCACCGGATGCCAGCGGTTTCCAAGGCAATGCGACACCGATAATGGGTAATACCTGTCTTTACGGCGCCACAGGCGGCTCGCTTTATGCCGCCGGTTCTGTGGGTGAACGATTCGGTGTGCGTAACTCCGGTGCCTTAGCGGTAGTTGAGGGTGCAGGCGATCACTGCTGTGAATATATGACCGGCGGTATTGTCACTGTATTGGGTTCTACTGGGTACAACTTCGGTGCAGGAATGACCGGTGGCTTTGCCTATGTATTAGATACTGACCGCAAGTTTGTTGATCGCTATAATATGGAATTGATTGATATTCAGCGCGTATCTACAGAAGCGCTTGAATCCCATCGTGGGTTCCTAAAATCAATGATTGAAGATCATGCCCGTGAAACAGGTAGTGTATGGTCACAGCATATTTTAGATAATTTTTCTGATTTTGCTTCGAAGTTTTGGTTAGTAAAGCCAAAAGCCTCGAGCCTGCAAAGTCTTTTGGCACAAGCCAACGCTGTTTCTAAGTAAGCAGAAAACAAGTAGAGAATAGATATATGGCACAACCAAATAATGATTTTCAATTTCTCGATATAGAGCGAGTTGATCCACCTAAGCGTGATATGGAGCGCAGGGTTGGAGAGTTTGTTGAAATTTATGATCCGTTTAACCAGACGGCTGCTGAGTCTCAGGCTCACCGTTGTCTGTCCTGTGGTAACCCATACTGTGAATGGAAGTGCCCAGTTCATAACTATATCCCGGATTGGTTACAGCTAGTTTCTGAGGGTAATCTCTTAGAAGCGGCAGAATTAAGCCACCAGACAAATTCACTGCCAGAAGTCTGTGGCCGAGTATGTCCGCAAGACCGTCTATGTGAGGGTGCCTGTACTCTTAGTGATGGTTTTGGTGCGGTAACTATCGGTTCGGTAGAAAAATATATTACCGATACTGCTCTGGCTATGGGTTGGCGCCCAGATATGTCCAAAGTGGTTTGGACTGACAAAAAAGTAGCGGTTATTGGTGCAGGGCCAGCAGGTATTGGTTGTGCAGATATTCTGGTTAGAAACGGAGTTAAGGCGGTTGTATTTGATCGTTACCCAGAGATTGGTGGCCTGCTCACTTTTGGTATCCCAGAATTTAAGCTGGAAAAAAATGTTATTAGTACCCGCCGAGATGTATTGGAGGGTATGGGCGTTGAATTTAGACTCAATACTGAAATCGGTAAAGACATTCTTATCGAGCAGTTACTTGAAGAATATGATGCGGTATTTATGGGCATGGGTACTTACACCACAATGAAAGGCAACTTCCCCGGTGAAGATCTGCCAGGTGTCCATGAGGCGCTTAAATTCCTCGTGTCTAACGTCAACCGTAATCTAGGTTTTGAGAAATCAGCTGATGATTTTATCGACCTCAAAGGTAAGCGTGTTGTGGTTCTGGGTGGTGGTGACACTGCGATGGATTGTAACCGTACCTCGATTCGTCAGGGTGCAACCAGTGTCACCTGTGCCTACCGACGTGACGAAGAAAATATGCCCGGTTCGCGCAGAGAAGTTAAAAATGCTCGCGAAGAGGGTGTTGAATTTAGATTTAACCTACAGCCCGTTGAAATCATGAGTAATGATGAGGGTATGGTTTCTGGTGTTAAGGTAGTCTCTACCCAAATGGGCGAGCCTGATGCAAACGGCAGACGTCGTGCAGAGCTTATCCCAGGCAGTGAAGAAATTATCCCTACAGATGCAGTTTTGGTTGCCTTTGGCTTTAAGCCAAGTCCACCCAGCTGGCTAAACGACGTTAAGGTCGACACAGCGGATTGGGGTGGTGTTGTTGCCCCCGAAGAGCAAACCTATGCTTTCCAGACCACTAACCCTAAAGTATTTGCTGGTGGTGATATGGTACGTGGTTCAGATTTGGTGGTGACTGCAGTATTTGAGGGTCGTCAGGCTGCTGAAGGCATTCTTGATTATCTGGATGTCTAACTGCAACTTTGACTAATTGAGTATTCGATGACAGAGCTTAAAAATGATCGCTTTCTAAGAGCGTTAATGCGTCAGCCAGTGGACCGCACGCCTATCTGGATAATGCGCCAAGCCGGGCGTTATTTGCCAGAGTACAGAGCAACAAGATCTCAGGCTGGCGACTTTATGAGTCTCTGTAAAAATACCGAATTGGCCTGCGAAGTGACTATGCAGCCACTAGAACGTTTTGAACTTGATGCCGCTATTCTTTTCTCTGATATCCTAACCATCCCAGATGCCATGGGGCTTGGCCTGTACTTTGCTGAGGGCGAAGGTCCTAAGTTTCGCAAGCCAGTGCGCACAGAAAAAGATATTGAACAACTCGAAGTTATTAATACCGCCTCCGATTTAACCTATGTGACCGATGCCGTATCCACTATTCGTCGAGAGCTTAATGGTCGTGTGCCATTAATAGGTTTCTCGGGAAGTCCCTGGACCCTAGCAACTTATATGATTGAGGGACAAAGTAGTAAAGATTTTGCCCGTGCAAAAACCATGCTTTACACTCAGCCAGAACTATTGCATCAATTGTTAGATAAGCTCGCTTTGTCAGTGATCGATTATCTTAATGCGCAAATTGCCAGTGGTGCCCAAGCGGTACAAATATTTGATACCTGGGGCGGGGTGCTTAGCCATGCGGCCTATCGAGAGTTTTCTTTAGCCTACATGCAAAAGATTGTCGCAGGTCTTAATACAGAATCAGAGGGACGCAAGGTTCCCGTTATTCTGTTTACCAAGGGCGGTGGTCAGTGGCTGTCATCTATGGCGGATACGGGCTGTGACTGTCTTGGACTGGACTGGTCGACCAATATTGGTGTGGCTCGTCAAACAGTAGGGGATAGAGTGGCCTTACAGGGTAATATGGATCCCTCGGTATTACGTGGCAGTGATGAGTCAATTAGAGCAGAAGTGGGTACTATCCTTAACTCCTTCGGTCAGGGCCCAGGTCATGTGTTTAATCTGGGTCATGGTATTACGCCAGATATCGACCCCCAAAAAGTCAAAGTCCTAGTTGATGCGGTTCAGTCTCAATCAGAGGCTCAATAATACCTAACTTGAAGCGAACGATGCGCCCACCTGAACTGGGTTGAGTGCCTCAATATGACTATCCAGTGAAACCGCGTCCGGTTTGAAAAGCAAAATTACCGTTGAACCAAATTTAAAACGACCAATTTCATCACCCTTAGCAAAGCTCAGGTTCTGCTGGCTGTGATCCGTTTCTCTAACGGCACCAGGGCCAGGCATTTCCATGCCACCCCAAACCGTTTCTATACCGGCTACTAGCATGGCACCTACTAAGATAACGCAGAATCGACCAAGCTTTTCTGATTCAAACTCGCACACCAGACGCTCATTGCGGGCAAATAAATTAGGTACTGTGGCAGCTGTCTGTTGATTTACAGAAAACAGTTCGCCTGGAATATAACGACTCGATATGAGTTTGCCATCGGCAGGAATATGCACCCGATGATAATCCTTAGGTGAAAGATAAACGGTTGCAAACACCCCATCTTCATAGTTTTTTGCCTGCAACGAATCACCCACCAAGCGTGCTAGAGAGTAATCGACATTTTTTGCCTGCAAAATCTTATTTTTTCTGATCGCACCGGCTTGGCTAATCACACCATCGGCAGGCGAGGTGATGACCTTAGCTCTTTTATCTAAGGGGCGAACCTCGGGTTTTAACTCTCGCGTAAAAAAGGCATTAAAATTTTCATAG
>JAHEHM010000014.1:20323-62331 GCA_024644585.1 Porticoccaceae bacterium
TGGTGGTTGGCTGAGGTTCAATGGTTGAATTGACCTCAATGCTATTAGGTTGATTGGCAGTTGATTCAGTAGGAAATCCTTCTTTAATCCAAGGCACAATCCCACCATTTAAGTACAGCCAATTATTCAACCCTAGGAGGTCCATAGACCAAGCCATTCTGCCGGCCCAGCCGCCACCTTCATCATCACATAAAACCACCTGTTTTGAATCATCAATACCTAGGTAAGCCATCACTTCATAAAGCTTAGATAGCTCAGGACAGGCACCAGGAACTGGCGCCGTTCCAGCTATTAACTGTTGCCCCGAAAGATGTATGGCCCCAGGAATATGCTGTTGTTGATACAGAGCTGGGTTACATAAATCGATAATAATTAAATTTTCTTCGCCGAGGCGCTGTGTTAACTGCTCAGGTTCAATTAGATGATTCATAATCTGTCTAGGTAGGTTGTTGGGGGATAATTTTAACAGATTGTATCAGAGCAGGGGCTGTTGAGGCTTAATTTTCAAGACTATTTATAATTTGCCTATAGCTATCTAGTCGACTTTGCAGAATATCGCCATTTTGGGATGCCGCAACTAAGGCACAGCCAGCATCAGACTGGTGCTTGCAGTCACGAAATTTACAGTGCCCTAAGAAGGGTCTAAAGTCTTTAAAGCCATTAATAATAGTTTCTTGATCTAAATGGGTTAAGGCAAATTCCCGAATACCCGGGGAGTCGATAATAACGCCACCTTTACTGAGGTGAATTAATTTCGAGGCGGTGGTGGTGTGAGTGCCTTCATTAGTTGCTTCTGACAGGGCGCCAACAGCGCTATTATTATCCGGAACCAACTGATTGATAAGCGATGATTTACCCACGCCTGACTGCCCTACAAAAATACAATTTTTATTATGCAGATAGTCCTCAAGTGCATCTAAACCCTGGTCAGTTTTCGCGGAAACACCGATGACTCTATAACCGATGGATTGATAATCTTTAACCAGCGAGGCGATCTTATGATCAGTCTCTGCGTCTATCAGATCAGTTTTGTTAAGCACCAAAAAAGGCTCGATACCCTGTGCCTCAGCGGCCACCAGATAGCGATCTAATAAATTTCTTTGAGGGGCAGGTTGCGCGGCAAAAACAACGCCAATGCGATCAACATTAGCCACCACAGGGCGAAGTTTTCCATAGTTATCGGGACGAATCAGTTCAGAGGAGCGAGGTTCAAGAGCCACTACAACCCCGTTGGGTTCGGCTGGACGCCATATAACCCTATCTCCGGTGACAAGGGTGGGAATATTGGCTCTGACATGGCAACGTAATAGTTTGCCTGTATAGGGCTCAGAATTACCCTCAATATCCACTTGGCTGCCGTAATTAGTAATCACGGTACCCGCAGTTTCAACACCCAGACCGTCAAGGCTATCTAATGCCTTATCGTCCAAGGTTTTGGCATTTGCCTTTTCCCGCCGTTTTTCTTGGATCGACTGAATGCGTTCCTGTTGGCGTTTACTGAGTCTTCGTTTTGCCATTTAACTATGAGCCATTATTTAAAACTTGCCTACCATATCATTTATGGTGGTTAACAGGTGAAGCATATAGCATAATCTTTCCCAGAGAAATTAGCCCCTGCAACTTGGATAATGAGTATGACAGACCAAAATCTTAATTTAATTTGGATTGACCTAGAAATGACAGGCCTAGATCCAGAAAAAGAACGAATTATTGAAATAGCTACGGTGGTCACCGATTCTGAGCTAAATGTTTTGGCTGAGGGCCCTTCGCTAGCCATTAATCAGTCTGAACAACTGCTTCAAGCTATGGATCAGTGGAATACCAATCAACACGGAAAGTCAGGACTCACAGAGCGTGTTCGCAACAGTCAAATAACCGAGTCTGAGGCTGCCAAAGCAACTATAGATTTCCTCAAGCAGTGGGTGCCAGCAGGGCAGTCACCTATGTGTGGCAATTCAATCGGTCAGGATCGAAGATTTTTGGTGCGCTATATGCCCGAGTTAGCTAATTATTTTCACTATCGCAATTTAGATGTTAGCACCCTAAAAGAGCTAGTGCGACGCTGGAAGCCCGATCTCATGAACGGCTTTGATAAAAAAGGCTCGCATTTGGCCATGGATGATATTCATGATTCCATCGCTGAACTAGCCTACTACCGAGAAGTATTTATTCAGCAATAGACACTAGCTTTTGTCGCTGTTGATCTATAGCCCAGTCGATATGTTCCTTGGCTAGCGGAGATACATTAGGTGCAGTGGCTTCTAACTCCCTGAGAATATCTTCAGAGCCCTCGGCATTGCCCAGTCCAACTGCTAAGTTACGCAACCAGCGTTGATAGCCTATTCTGCGGATGGGTGAACCCTCAGTATTACTTAGGAATTCCGTTTCATTCCACTTAAACAGGGTTAATAATTCCGAATTATCCAAATTATGGCGTGGTGAAAAATCGATTTCATGGGTTTTTGGCGCGCCGCGATTCCATGGGCAAATAATTTGGCAGTCATCGCAACCAAATACACGGTTTCCCATTAGGGGTCTCAAGTATTCAGGAATTGATTCCTTATTTTCAATAGTTTGATAGGAAATACATTTCCGAGCATCAAGCACATAGGGCTCGGGGAAGGCATCGGTAGGGCATATCTTCAAGCAGGCGCGACAGTTACCACAGCGATTAGGCTGTTCTAGGTTATCAACCGGCAGTGGTAACGAGGTGTAGACCTCGCCAAGAAAAAACCAAGAACCCGCCTTATTGTTAATTAATAGGCTATTTTTGCCAATCCATCCAAGACCCGCCTGTTCCGCCAGTGGCTTTTCCATAACTGGCGCGCTATCCACAAAGGGTCGCTGGGAAAGATTTAACTCGGGCAGGCTCTGCTCTATTTTTTTACTGAGCTCAGCCAGCCGTTTACGAATCAGTTTGTGGTAATCGCGACCCAAGGCATAACGAGAAATGTAAGCCTTATTATTATCTTTGAGTACCGCCACCATATTTTCGTCGGCTAAGTAGTCCATTCGTACAGAAATAACCCGCAGGGTGCGAGGTAACAACTTATCTATCTTATAGCGTTTGTCACCATGTTCAGACATCCAGCTCATACTGCCCTGATAGCTTTTATCTAGCCACAGCCGCAGGCGCTGTGAAGCCTCATCAAGGTTTGGCTTAACGATGGCAACTTGCTGAAAACCCAGTGACTCACCCCAATCTTTAATATTATTGGCAAGTGCCTGAAGTTTTTCTTCTTCAAAATTGTTGGGATCTACGATTTCGAGCATGTGTTCTGTATTAATCTCACTTATAATTGTCTCAATTTTACTGAGATATAAACAATATGTCGCATTTTCCCTTAGATAGCCAGATTCATAATAACCTTTACAGCGCAAAAACTGTTCGCGCTATTGATCAAGCCGCTATTAGTGAATTAAATAATGGCGCAATAAAATTAATGAATCGCGCTGGAACCGCCGCCTTCGAAGAACTGATAGAAGCCTTTGGTCAGCCCAGTTTGATCACTGTTTTTTGTGGTTCAGGCAATAATGCGGGTGACGGCTATATCTTGGCGGGAAGAGCAGCGCAGCGTTTGATTCCAGTGCTGGTAGTCGAGCTAGGTGATGCCAGTCATTTCTCAGAGCAAACTCAACAGGCAAGAGATTTTGCCGAACAAAATAAGGTCAAATTTACTGCTTTCTCAGATAGCATAGCTTTAGACCAAGGCATTATTGTCGATAGCCTGCTGGGGACTGGTACTAAAGGAGCCTTAAAAGAAGCCTATTCACAGGCGGTAGACAAAATTAACCAAGCGGGTTTGCCCGTATTGGCCATGGATATAGCCACGGGACTGAATGCGGATACTGGAGCGGTTAATGATCGAGCGGTAAAAGCAGATATTACAGTCACCTTCGTGGGAGCAAAACCAGGTCTATTTACCGCTCGCGGTCCGGCTATTAGTGGCGAGGTTATCTACCATTCCCTCGATATAGCTGATGAAATCTATGATAATTTCTCGCCGCGGGCGCAATTAATGGACGTTCATGATCTATTAGAGTGCCTGCCTCAGTTCGAAGGTGATGAATATAAAAATCAACGCGGCCATTGCATGATAATTGGTGGCGACCATGGATACGGTGGAGCGGCTTCACTGGCTGCAGAAGCCAGTCTTAAAGTGGGGAGCGGACTTACCTCTGTGGCCACGCAGCCAGAGCATATTTCAGCGATTTTAGCGCGATGCCCAGAAATTATGGCCTGCGGTGTTATTTCAGGTCAGCAATTGGAACCTCTGCTAGAAAAGCCAAGCGTATTAGTGGTGGGCCCCGGTTTAGGGCGTTCGCCATGGTCAGAACAGCTACTCCAAAAAGCCGTGGCTACAGGCTTGCCAATGGTGTTGGATGCAGATGCGCTGAATATTCTTGCTGACGGGCGGGTGGTTCGACAGGACAAGAATCAGCAATGGGTGCTCACACCCCATGTGGGTGAAGCGGCTCGACTACTTGATGTTTCCGTTGAAGACATTCAAGCGGATCGTTTTTCTGCGGTGTTAAAAATCCAAGAAAAATATAATGCTCTAGTATTACTCAAGGGACCCGGTACATTGATTTCCTCAGAGGGTCAAAGTTTCAAACTATGCCCCTACGGTAATCCCGCGATGGCAACTGCCGGTATGGGCGACATACTTAGCGGCATGATTGGTGGCCTAATGGCGCAGGGCTTAGAGAGACAGCAAGCGACCGAGTTAGGCTGTTGTCTGCACTCTGCTGCTGCCGATGAATTGGTTAGCACATCAGGTTATCGGGGTGTAACGGCGTCAGATATTTTTCCATGGGTGAAAAAGCTATTGAATCAGGACTTTGCTTAATGACTGCTGAACCCACCAATCAAATGCAGGTATTGCTTGAAGATGAGCAACAGATGCACGTATTTGGTGAAAAGATCGCTCATGCTATTGGACAGATCCATGCACCGCTGTTGATTCTTTTAAACGGCGATCTCGGTGCAGGAAAAACTACTCTTAGTCGCGGCATCCTTAACGGGTTAGGTCATAGGGGCTCAGTTAAAAGCCCCACCTACACCCTTGTAGAGCCTTACGATTTACAAATAGGTAAGGTGTTTCATTTTGATTTATATCGCTTGATAGACCCAGAAGAACTCTATGATATTGGTTTTAATGATTATCTGTCAGAGGCGCAACTGTGCATGGTAGAATGGCCCGTTAAAGGTGGAAGCCTGTTGCCAAAGGGCGATATTAGCCTGCAAATAAATTCTAATGGAACTGGACGACAAGTAATATTAACCACGCAGACTAACTTAGGCATTCAATGCGTGAATGAACTTAGGTAAAAATTTGAGACTCTAAGAGTCAAAAAGTATTTAGGAATATCAGTGCAATTTATTAGAATATTCAAAAGCTACGCCGCTGCCATGGGGCTATTATTCTTTATTTCAGGTGGCCAATGGGTGCCAGCTGTAGTTGCCGCTGAAATTAATTCTGTTCGTGTTTGGCGAGCTCCGGACAACACCCGATTAGTTTTTGATGTTGGCGGTACTATTGAATACAAAGTTTTTTCATTAGATAACCCGCATCGACTGGTGATTGATATTGCCAATATCACCAATCAACCCTCAGTGGCATATTTGGACTTTAAAAATAGCCCAATTACTAAGATACGCACAGCGCAACGCAGTGCAAAAGAGCTGCGTATCGTTTTAGATTTAAAATCTGCAGTGACACCCAAACACTTTACACTCAAAGCCAACGAGCAATACAGCAATCGACTGGTTATTGATCTCTATGACAAAAAACGCAATGTCAGCCGCACAGTTGATGAACTAGTCAAGCAGTCTGATCGAAAAATTGTTATCGCAATTGACGCCGGTCATGGGGGTGAAGATCCCGGTGCCTTGGGTCCTCAGCGAATGAGAGAGAAAAACGTTGTACTGCAAATTTCCAAACGCCTTGAAAAGCTTTTTGATAATGACCCTAACTACAAAGGGATTCTGGTGCGAAAAGGGGACTATTATTTAGCCCATCGAAAGCGTACCCAGATAGCCAGAGATAATAAGGCGGATTTTTTCGTCTCTATTCACGCAGATGCTTTCACCGATCCACGAGCCAATGGTGCTTCGGTGTATGCGCTTTCCAATCAAGGCGCCACCAGTGAAGCCGCTCGATTTTTAGCCAAGAAACAAAATAATGCCGACTTAATTGGCGGTGCTACCGCGCTTAATCTTGGCAGTAAGGATCAGATGCTCGCCGGGGTGCTTCTCGACCTTTCAATGACCGCTACTATGAGCACCAGTTTAGAAGCAGGTGCGCATGTGCTAAGACAGATGGGATCTGTGGCTAGACTGCATAAAAAGAAAGTTGAGCAGGCAGGATTTTTGGTACTTAAGTCGCCAGATATACCCTCGTTACTGATCGAAACAGGCTTTATTTCAAATCCTAAAGAGGCGCGCCAACTCAGAACTGCTGATTATCAGCAAAGAATGGCGAAAGCTATATTTAGTGGTATTGATCAGTATTACAGCGAACATCCACCCGAGGGTACATTGCTAGCTAAGGTGATGAAGGGTAAGCCGCTAAAATATATTGTTGCCCGCGGCGATACATTATCTGAAATTGCATCACAGTATAGAATCTCAATGGCAAAAATTATGCGCTACAATAAGATGTCATCAAGTACCATTCGCGTGGGTCAGGAGATTAATATCCCAAGCCGGTGATATTTATTTCTAAAGGACGGAAAACAGGATATGCCAAACATAAATACACTTAGCCCTCAGTTGGCCAACCAGATTGCTGCTGGTGAAGTTGTTGAGCGTCCAGCCTCGGTGCTTAAAGAGCTGGTTGAAAACAGCCTAGATGCTGGCGCGACACGCATTGATATCGAAGTAGAGCAGGGTGGGTCTAAACGTCTCATGGTTCGAGACAATGGTTGTGGCATCAAACATGATGATATGCCCTTGGCATTAAGCCGTCATGCCACCAGTAAAATATCCGATATAGATGATTTAGAAGCTGTTGCTACACTAGGTTTTCGCGGTGAGGCACTAGCAAGTATCGCTTCTGTATCACGCTTGACCCTAACCTCAAATAATGGAGAATCTCAGGGTTGGCGAGCAGTTAGTGAAGGCCGTGATATGGATGTCGATGTGCAGCCCGCGGCTCATCCTGAAGGCACCAGTGTTGAAGTCAGAGATCTATTTTTTAATACGCCAGCCAGACGCAAATTTCTACGCACAGAAAACACCGAATACAACCGCATTGATGATCATGCCAAAAAGCTTGCTTTAAGCCATATGCAGGTCGCCTTTTCATTGCGTCATAATCAGCGAGTCAATCTCAATTTACTACCGGCAGAAACTGTTCAAGAGAAAGAAAAGCGCGTCGCGGATATCTGCGGTCGACCCTTTATGGAGCAGGCGCTGTATATTGATAACCAGAGTAGCGGCATAAGACTCTGGGGCTGGATTGGCCTGCCTACATTTTCTCGCAGTCAAACAGATTTGCAGCACTTCTTCGTTAACGGACGAAGCATTAAAGACAAGGTGGTATCCCATGCGGTGCGTCAGGCCTATCAGGATGTGCTCTATCATGGTCGTCATCCCGCCTTTGTATTGTTTTTAGAAATAGAACCCAAAGATGTTGATGTCAATGTTCACCCAACCAAGCATGAGGTTCGATTTAGAGATGGACGTATGATTCATGGCTTTGTGGGTGGCACGCTCAAGAAAGCGTTAGCTGAGGATCGACCGCAGGACCATCTTCAGTCTAATGACACAGCAGTGGCCAATCATAGTCTGTCCGAAGAACCTATTCCTCAGCAGTCCTCAATGGGGCTTGCACCATCGTCTTATAGTTTTGGCGCCCAATCAGTGGCGCCAAAAAGTGGCGCAATTAATACCCCGATGCAAGCATATCAGTCACTTTATGGCAGTGATGATTCAGAGGGCTCGGATACTATTCCACCTCTAGGTTTTGCCATAGCTCAGCTAAAAGGAATTTATATTCTTGCTGAGAACGAACAGGGCATGATTGTGGTTGATATGCATGCCGCCCATGAGCGCATAACCTACGAAAAGATGAAAACTGACTTTGATAATGAGGGCCTAATTTCTCAGCCATTACTGGTACCGGAAAGCCTATCGGTTAGTCAAAGAGAAGCAGATGCCGTAGAACAGAATCCCGAGGTATTTTCGCGACTAGGTTTTACCGTAGAGCGTGCTGCAATGGAGAATATTGTGGTTCGAGAAATACCCGCTCTGCTCAGGGGAACTCAGGTAGAAGCCTTACTCAGAGACGTGATTTCTGATATTTTAGAGCATGGAACCTCAGCGCGAATTAGAGAGCAGATTAATGAAATTCTATCGACTATGGCCTGCCATGGTTCGGTGAGAGCCAATCGTAAATTAACTATTCCAGAAATGGATGCACTGTTGCGTGATATGGAAGCAACAGAGCGCAGCGGGCAATGTAACCATGGGAGGCCTACCTATTTTCAGCTGAGTCTCGATGAGCTGGATAAGTTGTTTTTACGTGGTCGATGAGTACGCCTGTGAATAATAAAAAACTTCCAGTTATTTTTATCATGGGCCCTACCGCCAGTGGTAAAACAGATCTAGCAATAGCATTGCGAGATCATATGCCAGTTGAATTGATTAATGTCGACTCGGCTCAGATATATGACCAAATGGATATAGGTACCGCCAAACCCGATATTGAAACCCTAACAAGGGCTCCCCATAGATTATTGGGCTTCTGTGACCCCGCCGATTCATACAGTGCGGCAGACTTTGCAAAAGACGCAAAAAAAGAAATTTCTGAGATACATAAATTAGACAGAATTCCTCTCTTGGTAGGGGGTAGCATGCTATACTTCAAGGTGTTACTTGAGGGTATGTCTGACTTGCCGGCCGCTGATGCCGAGATTAGAAATAGTATTCAGCGGCAGGCGGATATCGAGGGTTGGTCAAGTCTGCATGCAGAGCTTAAAAAAGTGGATCCAAAGTCTGCTGAGCGACTTCATCCCAATCACTCGCAACGCATACAGCGAGCTCTTGAGGTATTCAGAATTACCGGTGTTTCACTCTCTGATTTACAGCAGCAATCTGAGGGTGGAATCGAGGATACATATGATGTCCAGCAATATGCGCTCATTCCGCAAAATAGAGCCCTATTGCATCAGCGAATTGAACAACGTTTTACTGCAATGATGGAAGCTGGCTTTGAAGATGAGGTAAAAAAGCTGTTTCATCGGGGTGACTTACACAGCGACATGCCCTCAATTAGAGCGGCGGGCTACAGCCAGCTGTGGAGTTACTTGGAAGGCCAAATCAGCCTAGATGAAGCGGTTGAGCGAGCTATTATAGCAACCCGACAGCTGTCCAAAAGACAGCAGACATGGTTGCGGAATTGGCCAAATTGCCAGCAAATAGCTGTAGATGATGGTGAGCAGTATTATAGTACTCAGGTTTTATGTGATTTTATTTTAAAGTTACAGTGATACATATTTATTATTGTTGCGTAGTGCATTGATAAATAGGTTTTATAAGGGTGAGTTGCAATCCCACCCGAAATTTTAGTTGCGATTATTGCAACACAATTATTGAATTTTCAATATAAGGAGAAATAACAATGTCAAAAGGACAAAACATTCAAGACCCTTTCTTAAACGCGGTTAGAAAAGAACGCACGCCAGTCTCAATTTTTTTAGTCAATGGAATCAAGCTTCAGGGTACCGTTGATTCGTTTGATCAGTTTGTGGTTATGCTTAAAAGCACGGTCAGTCAGATGGTTTATAAGCATGCAATTTCCACTATTGTGCCAAGCAAGCCAGTTAATATTCAAAATACTCAGGGCCAGAACGCTAATCAATATGATTTATAGCAAATAAGGTGTCGCTGTTTTTTGACAGACCAGATTTTGGTGAACGAGCACTGCTCGTTCACCTTAAATTAAACAGTGAATCTGAGCCAGAAGATGTAGGTGAGTTCGAAGAGCTGGTGAGGTCGGCTGGTGGTGATATTGTTGATCTTGTTCGAGGTTCTCGAACCTCTCCCCACGCTAAGTTTTTTATTGGAACAGGCAAGTTAGAGGAAATCGCTGAGATCGCCAAGCGCGAATCAGCTCAGCTGATTATATTTAATCACAACCTGTCTCCAAGCCAAGAAAGAAACCTTGAAGCACATCTGCAGTGTCGAGTATTGGATAGAACGGGTTTGATTCTCGATATCTTTGCTATGCGCGCCAGAACCCATGAAGGAAAACTACAGGTGGAGCTTGCCCAACTTCAGCACCTGTCTTCAAGATTAGTTCGAGGTTGGACGCACCTTGAGCGTCAGAAAGGTGGTATCGGAATGCGCGGGCCGGGTGAAACTCAGCTAGAATCTGATCGGCGTATGGTTAGAGATCGCATCAAGTCGATTAAAAAACGATTGGAAAAGGTGCGGGTTCAGCGTGATCAGGGTAGGCAATCGAGACTTAAGTCAGATACCCCGACGGTTTCACTGGTAGGCTATACCAATGCCGGTAAGTCGACTTTATTTAATCTAATTACAGAATCTGATGTGTATGCTGCAGACCAGTTATTTGCCACATTGGATCCGACTATGCGGCGCTTAGATATTCCGGAGCAGGGGCCAATTATTTTTGCTGATACGGTAGGTTTTATCAGTCATTTGCCCCACCGATTGATCAATGCCTTTCGCGCCACATTGGAAGAGGCTGCTGCGGCCAATGTGCTTCTTCATATTATTGATGCTTCAGCTGAGGATAGATCTACTAATGTAGATCGAGTGAATGATGTGCTAAAAGAGATTGGCGCCCATGAGCTACCAACGCTATTGGTCTACAACAAAATTGATTTAATGGATGAACCCGTTCCTAGAATAGACCGAGATCAAGATGGCAAGCCAGTGGCAGTTTGGCTATCCGCGCTGACCGGTGAGGGCACGGATCTTTTGTTAGAGGCTGTAGCAGAATACTTGCCCAGAAAAATGATACACACTAAGCTCCAACTCAAGCCGGAGCAGGGTGCCTTTAGGGCTGCATTGTATAATTATAAGGCGGTGTTAAATGAAACCTATAATGAGCATGGCGACGTAAATTTAGAAATACAACTCCCAGAAAGTGAATTTTTGCGAATTGTTAAGCAGTCAGGCTTGAAAACAGAGGATTTAGACCCCATCTAGTAGAAAGACTAGATGAAAAATACCAATGGCGGTTACACTTGTACTGCTGTTCAAAAAACAAATAGATTTGGAGTAATACTATGGCTTGGAACGAACCTGGTGGCGGAAAAGATCCTTGGGGAGGTAACCGCAATGATGGCCCGCCCGATATTGATGAGGCTCTAAAAAAGCTTGCCGAAAAATTCAGTTTTCTGGGTGGCGGTAAGGGCGGTAGCAGTAAAGGTTTATTGCCTGTAGTCATTGCAGTGGTTGCTATACTTTGGGGTCTAATGGGTTTTTACCAAGTAGATGAAAAAGAGCAAGCCGTTGTGTTACGCCTAGGTAAATATCATTCAACCAATGGTTCAGGTCTGCATTGGAATCCTCCTGTTATAGACGCTATTAGCGTGGTTGGTGTGACTGAAGAGCGCCAATACCCGGTACGTGGCTTAATGCTGACTCAAGATGAAAATATTGTCGAGATTTCGCTAACGGTTCAGTACAACATTGCTAATGCTAAAGATTTTGTCCTCAACGTCAAAGACCCTGAGACTAGCCTTAAGCAGGCCACAGATAGTGCGTTGCGCCATGTTGTTGGAAGCACCGGCCTAGATGGCGTGATTTCAACGGGACGTGAACAGGTTGCTCTGGGTACTGCTGAGAAACTTCAGGTGCTCTTGGATATTTATGGCAGTGGTATCAATGTTGTAAAAATTAACATTAAAGAATCTAGACCACCCTCTGAAGTGAAGGCGGCCTATGATGATGTAATTCGTGCACGAGAAGATTTAGAGCGTCTAGTCAACGAGGCGCAGGCATATTCCAACGGTATTATTCCGGAAGCGCGAGGTGAAGCACAAAGATTAAGAGAAGAGGCTGAGGGTTACCGATCTCAGGTTGTCTCTAAATCTCAGGGTGAGGCCAAGCGATTCACTAAATTATTGGAAGAGTATCAAAAAGCGCCAGGGGTAACCCGTGAGCGACTCTACCTAGATGCTGTTGAAGAAGTCATGACGCAAAGCACGAAAATCCTCATGGACGCAGAAGGCGGCAATAATATGCTTTACCTTCCTCTGGATAAAATTGTTCAGCAGGGTGGTAGCACTAGGCAATCGGACTCATCACTTTCCAGTGATCAAATGGTAGACCGCATTGCTAACGATGTTATTGAAAGATTACAAAGAAACAGTGATCGAGTTCAATCGGAGAGACGACGATGAAAAATCTATTTAAAGCACTAGGTTTACTGGTCATTGTTTTAGTTGCGGTCAATAGCACCCTGTATGTGGTGAGTGAATTTGAGCGCGGTGTAAAACTTCGTTTCGGTAAGCTAATTGAGGCAGATATTCAGCCCGGTTTACATGTTAAATTGCCAATCGTTGATGATGTAAGAATCTTTGATGCGAGAATCCTAACCTTGGATGCACAGCAGGCAAGTTTCTTTACTATCGAGAAAAAGCGTTTGATTGTTGATTCCTATGCGAAATGGCGAATTTCCAATGTTGAGACCTACTATAAAGCAACCGGTGGCGTTGAATCCGTTGCACACAACCGATTAGCCAACCGTGTTAATACCGGTTTGCGTAACCAGTTTGGTACAAGAACCCTGCATGAAGTGGTTTCTGGTGAACGTGATTTGTTGATGAAAAATATCACCGATGATCTTAACCAGTCTGTATTAGATAGTCTGGGTATTGAAGTGATTGATGTGCGTGTTAAGCGTATTGATTTACCGCAGGAAGTGAGTGGGCCTGTATTCAGACGTATGACTGCTGAGCGAGAAAAAGAAGCCCGTGAGCTAAGATCTACTGGTAAAGAGAAGGCAGAAAAAATTCGCGCAGCGGCTGATCGTCAAAGAACCATTGAACTGGCTAATGCCTATCGCGATGCGGAAGAGTTAAGAGGTGAGGGTGATGCAGAGGCTGCAGGTATCTATGCGGCGGCTTATCAACAGGACCCGGAATTCTATTCCTTTGTCCGTAGCCTCAATGCTTACAAGCAGTCGTTTTCAAACAAAGGCGACATTATGCTGGTTGAGCCAGACAGTGACTTTTTCAAATACTTAAAAAACCAGAACGCTAAATAGGCTAATGGTAAAGCTGTGATTTGTTGGAATATGTAAATTAATTGAAATTGTTATAAGAAATTTCTGCCACAGTTGCAGCTTATTTGTTAAAATCTAAAAAAACCGGGGCGACTCGGTTTTTTTATTCGTCCAAAGATGCAAAAATTGCCATTATCCAGTCAAATAGTAAGGCTGAAATCTGTTCAATATTGCTGCATTTAGGGTTAGGTAATGTGAGGTCATTGTGTCAAAAATAGACAGTTGGTTATTGCCAGATGGCATCGATGAGGTGCTTCCAGAGCAGGCGCGATTTATAGAAAAGTCGCGGCGAGAACTCTTGGACCTATACAATAGCTGGGGCTATGACCTAGTGATCCCCCCAATGGTCGAATTTTCAGAATCATTATTGAGCGGTTTTGGGTCAGATCTAGACTTGGTGACTTTTAAGTTAACCGATCAGTTAAGTGGACGCATGATGGGAATTCGCGCTGACATTACCCCTCAGGCAGCTAGAATAGATGCTCACAGTTTAAATCGTCAGGGTCCCAGTCGGCTCTGTTATGCAGGTACTGTTCTTCAAACCAAGCCCAGAGCACCTCTTGAATCGCGCACGCCCATTTCTATTGGCGTTGAGCTGTTTGGTGAAGCAGGCATTGGCGCCGATATCGAAGTTATTGAACTATTTCTCAAAACCCTTGAAACCGCTGGTATCGATGAGGTTCACCTTGATATTGGCCACGTTGATATTTTGCGCGGCCTGTTGGTGGGTTCAAAACTATCGAATGTTCAGGAGTCAGAGCTTTTTGAATTGCTTCAACGCAAGGCAAATGCTGAATTGGATGCGTGGATTGCTGAGAATATTACAGACTCCAAGTTAGCCGGATGGCTTAAATCACTTCCGGCTCTTTCGGGTAGCAAAGATGTACTGGCTGAAGCCAGAAGCTGTCTTGCTGGTGCTCCAGAGCCGGTTATTGCCGCCCTTGACCAGCTGGATCAGATTGTCGATGCCCTAAGCAATCAGTCGGTAACCATATACCTCGATCTTGGTGATCTAGCAGGCTACAGATACCACACAGGTATTGTTTTTGCCGCTTATAAGCAGGGTTATGGCAAGGCATTAGGCAATGGCGGGCGCTACGATAATATTGGTGAAGCCTTTGGCCGAGCAAGAACCGCCACCGGTTTTGCATTTGATCTAAAGTCGCTAGTAGCTAATGGAGCCACAGAGCAACAGACTTTGTCTGGTATCTATGTGCCTAGCACCACAGACACCCAATGCGATGACATGGTTGCACAGCTGCGAGAGCAGGGTGAGCGTGTGGTTCAGGGATTTGATGGTCAGGTTCCAAATTTTAAAGAAATTAACTGTGATCGTCAGCTGGTTAAGAAAGGCGATCAGTATCAAATTGAAAAAATATCCTGATTTAAAACGTCAGTAGAACACTTAGAGTAGAAAATTTTATGGGTAAAAATGTCGTCATTCTCGGCTCTCAATGGGGCGATGAAGGTAAGGGAAAAATTGTTGATCTACTGACCGATAAGGCTTCAATGGTCGCTCGATTCCAAGGTGGCCATAATGCCGGTCATACATTGGTTATTGATGGCAAGAAAACTGCTCTGCATCTGATACCCTCGGGTATTTTACGCGACCACGTGACCTGCGTTATTGGCAATGGTGTGGTATTGGCACCCGATGCTCTATTCAAAGAAATTAATATGCTTGAAGAGCGTGGTGTCGAGGTTCGTGAACGTTTGAAAGTGTCCGGGTCCTGCCCGCTGATTTTACCCTATCATATTGCCATAGATCAGGCGCGCGAGCAGTCATTAGGCAAGTCGAAAATTGGCACCACTGGTCGTGGTATTGGTCCGGCCTACGAAGATAAGGTGGCGCGAAGAGCCCTTCGTCTTAGTGATATGTCGAATATGGAACGTTTCGCTGAAAAACTCGCCACTGTACTTGAGTATCATAATTTTGCTTTAACTGAATATTACAAAGTCGAGCCTGTAGACTTTGATGAAACCCTAGCACTGGCAAAAACATGGGCTGAGGCGTTACTGCCAATGATGGCTGATGTAACGGATATTCTGCACACCGCACGCGAAGCAGGCGAAAACATATTATTTGAGGGTGCGCAGGGTTCACTACTAGATATAGATCATGGCACCTATCCTTTTGTGACTTCATCGAATACCACTGCCGGCGGTACTGCTACCGGAAGTGGTTTTGGTCCTATGTATCTTGATTATGTGTTAGGTATTACTAAAGCCTACACTACGCGTGTGGGTTCTGGTCCATTTCCAACAGAACTTCACTGCGAAATAGGCAACTATTTAGGTGAAAAAGGCCATGAATTTGGCACTACAACTGGCCGTGAGCGTCGCTGTGGTTGGTTTGATGCGGTTGCCCTAAGACGTGCAGTTCGCATCAACAGCATTACCGGCATCTGCCTGACTAAGCTGGATGTCTTAGATGGCCTAGAAGAAGTGAAAATCTGTACTGGTTATGAAGATTCACAGGGCAACCCTGTAAACAACCCTAACCATGCAGACGACTTCGAGGGTATTGTTCCCGTTTATGAAACACTGCCAGGATGGAATGATGTCACAGTGGGTGTTCAGTCATATGACAAATTACCGGCAAATGCCCAAGCTTATATTAGTCGAATTGAAGACCTAATCGGAGCACCTGTCGACATCGTTTCCACGGGTCCAGATCGCGTAGAAACTATTGTTCTGCGTCACGCATTTAACTAAAAAACTCGCGTTGAACTGGTAATTGCAAGGTCGCTTTTATCAGTTTTTTGTGTAGCTGGTTATTTCTCGGGATAGCCCTAGGGTAAATAAATGATCAGCACGTTGGGGCATTTCTTGTAAGCTATTTTCAGTTACCCGTTCAAAATAACTAATAAAACGCCTAATCTGCTGCTCATTCATTATCCCTGATTGAGTGCTTAGACCCTCTTTTGCGAGTCGCTTAACTAACTTCTGTTCCTGCTCGAGTCGCCAGTTAAACACGGTATCAAATGAAGGAGCTTGCAGCATAATTAGCTCATCTACCAAATTAAACAGGGCTGGGTACTCATTTGTTAGCGCTTGGTTCACATAGTTGCGCCAAATGCTATCAGTATCTTCTTCTTGCTCTAGTGCATTAATAGCATTAGTTAGAGCTTCAGTTTTCTGGGGGAGCGCGCCTAGACACCAACCTTCTAACACAATCAGCCCCACAGGCTCTTCAATAGATGATAGTTGATCCTGAGGGACGCGATCATCAATACTTTTATCAAAACGCGTGACCAGCGTTTTTTCACCGGCTAATAAATGTTTAATACAGCTGATAGCCAACTCAACATCATGGGTGCCAGGTACACCGCGGGTTGCAAGCAGGGGATGAATTTGGCTGGCGAGTGCATTCCTTTCTGATTTAGTCAGATAAAAGTCATCCAGTGACAGTGCAACAGTTTTCATATCTAGCTGTTCAGAAACAGCGGTACATAAATAGTCTGCAAGAGTTGATTTACCTGAACCTTGGCAGCCATTAATACCTATAACCCTTGGGATTTTGTTGTGATTATATTCAGCAACAATAGAGTCGACTATTGGTGAGAACCATTGTTTTGCCGCATCCAAATAGGCGGGAGGTAATTGGTTGCGCTCAAGGAAAGCCTGTTCCTTTGCTGATATGTTCATAGATGATCATTCCATGGCTAGAATAAAAATTTTGTTAATCGTATTGAAGTAACCGCTAGGACGTCTGAAAGACCCATTAATACTATCATAGACTTAAAATGCAAAACTAGCATAGTTGTGCGAAAAAAAAGGTAAACTACTGCCTAGTCAAGGCAATGCTAAACTTTAATAAAATTTAAATGTTGAGTTTGTATAATGACTCTTTGCAGAATACTTTTTCGTATACAGGGAAACCGAATGAAAAAACTTATTTTTATCGCGCTTTTGGCCATCATTGGCTGTGATAGGGCGACTAATGAGGTTTCTCCACCAAATAACTATGATGTTCAGCTAACGGATAAAACCAATCCATGGTTTCAATCTTCTATAACAGAGCTCGAGAAAAAGAGGCTTGCGGCTGAAAAGATACAGAACCAGTTGGGTGCGGCAAAAAACATTATATTATTTGTCGGCGATGGTATGAGCCTGACTACAGTCACTGCTTCGCGTATTTTTGAGGGTCAACGCAATGGATTACTCGGTGAAGAAAATAATCTGAGTTTTGATAATTTTCCTTTCTCTGGCTTAGCCAAAACCTATGCAGTTGATACTCAGGTTCCCGATTCAGCAAGCACCATGACGGCTATGATGAGTGGTGTGAAAACTAATCGAGGTATTGTCGGTATTTCGGAACAGGTTAGTCGAGGAAAGTGCGAAACCCAAGCGGGTAATGAGCTTATTTCTGCCCTAGATTTGGCCGAGCTTGCCGGTCTATCTACAGGTATAGTTACCACTGCTCGAGTAACCCACGCAACCCCAGCAGCCACCTATGCAAAGTCACCAGATAGAGATTGGGAAGACCCCTCAGAAATGTCCCAGTCAGCAATTGATGCGGGTTGCCAAGATATTGCTGCTCAATTTATAGCTTACCAGTCTAATCTAAATCAGCGTTATCCTGGTGCTAAAACAGATGGTATTGAGGTGGTTATGGGTGGCGGCTTGCGACATTTTTTACCGGCGAGCAAAGAAACAGAAGATAGCATGGGTACTCGCCCCGATGGCCGTAATCTAGTGGATGAATGGAAACAAACTAATCCTCTGGGTACCTACCTTGATAACCGAACTGACTTTGATGCCACGAACTTTGAAGAGGCAACACAGATATTAGGTTTATTTAGCCCCTCTCATATGCGATTTGAAGCCAATCGCAAGCATAATGGCTATCAGCAACCTTCATTAAGTGAAATGACTGCAAATGCGATTAAGGTTTTACAAAAAAACGCGAAAGGTTTTTTCTTAATGGTAGAAGCGGGGCGGATTGATCATGCGCACCATGTAGGAAACGCCTATAACGCATTATCAGATACTGTTGAATTTTCCAATGCTGTCGATGTGGCTCTGCAGGCAACTGATGGCGACGATACTCTGATTGTAGTCACTGCCGATCATGGGCATGTGTTTACTATGGCCGGTTATCCCAAGCGCGGTAATCCTATTTTGGGTAAGGTGGTTCCATTGGGGCAAACAAAACCATCATTAGCTGTGGATAATTTACCCTACACCACTTTGGGTTATGCCAATGGGCGAGGGCATCGTCATTTAGGCTTGGAAACCGATGCTGACGAATGCTACGACGGGCCGGTATTTGCCGGGCGAGCCAATTTAACGGGAATGGATACTACTCAGCCCGGTTTTTTTCAGGAATCCTTAGTGCCATTAACCTCGGAAACCCATTCAGGTGAAGATGTTGTCATCTATGCATCGGGGCCGGGCGCGCATCTTATTTCTGGCAGTAATGAACAAACCATTATTTTTCATGTTATGAACCATGCCGCGGGACTAGTTGATAAGGCCGAACGGGCGCTCAGTCGATAGTATTCAAAGGTTATTTTGATTTACCTAGATTAGGCTCTACAGGGAGCCCAGCGCTGATTTTATGGTTTATCTCTGCGATAGTATTAGAAATGGCTAGAAAGCGCTCAGAGGTCGCTGGGTGGGACGCTGAATGGCTTGTACCAATACTACCCGGGTGTTCTGCCGCCATCTGCCGCCAAAAGTTGGCAGAACCCTCCAGTGGAAGGCCTGCCGCATTCATATAATACAGGGCAACATAGTCAGCCTCAGCTTCAAAATCCTGTGAAAACGCCCTTGCACCCATATTGGCAAATGTGCCGCGAGTACTGACACCGTTGGCAGCTGCCGCTAAATCAATAATGGTACCTAGCATATGATTGGTCTTTTTCTTGTCGAGATGCCCCATGAGGTTATGACCTAGCTCGTGAGCGACGACTAAAGCTAATTCTTGGTCCTGTTGTGCGAAGCGCATCATACCCTTAGTAATTATGATACGTTTGCCATCGGCATAGGCATTGACCGCATCACTCTCTCGAAGAACCACGGGATAGCCACAGATTGTCTCGAGCCTAATATCCATTTCAAGCAGCTGGTCGCCGCGTTTTACTAATAAGGATTTTATCGGTGCGGTGTTCTTAGCGATACGACTGGCTTCTGCGTAGAATTTTTTATGTTGTTGGTTGCTAGTGCCAAACTCAACGTCATTAATTGACAGTATTCGATCATTGACAGCGAGCCCTGACTTGGCGGCAGGACCCTTTTCGGCAACCCATGTCACAGTATATTCATCACCACTAAAAATTTTATTGGCTGTGGTTCGCCAGGCATCTTTGTAGTCGCTACTGGAGGATCCGCGAGCACCCATGGAATAGGATCTTTTGGCGGTGCAAAACTTTGTAGCGGCCTTAAGGATCGGGTAAGACACTGTATTAAGGCGTTTTTTGTAACTTAGAATTTTTTTGAGGGCCAGTTCTCTTTGAAGAGCGGCCTCTGCTGATACCTCAGTAGGGTCATAATTGACCTTCACTTTACTGGGTGCAGCGCATGCGGTGATGGCAATCGAGACTATAATAAGAAAGCTGAGCCTAAGCATTAGCAAACCTTCAATTTATTAAATAAATTTTTTTGTATTACTTTTAACTTTAACAGTTTTTAAGTTGCATGCAAAAATCCATTAACTGCCAGAGTGAATAGGCCTTCATGATTACTTGAAATATTTAAGATAAGGCGCGTAACTTTGACTATAGTAATTGTTAAATCTTGATTTTTTTTGGCTTAAATTTTGGTATTTAGATTTATTATTATCGCTATTAATTATAGATTAATGCATAATTTATAATTAAATTTTCCTAGGAATCTTCTATGAAGCTGTTAAAAACTATTTATTTTCTTGTAATTACACTATCGCTTATAGGGTGTGGTGGCGGTGGCGGTGGGAAGGTTAGTCTGGATGAATCAGCAGATGGTATTTGGGTTGGCGCATCTTTCAATGAAAAAAGCGATAAATCTGATATAACTTCACTTTTTTATGGCGGCAAGTATGCGACTATAAATACTACCGATAAAGAACTTTATAGTGGCTCATACACAATTGAAAAAGATGTCATTGCCTCTCAAAATTCAAAAAGTTTTAGATGGGATGGTTCAAAATTAGCTAATGGTTCAATTCTTGGAAAAGTAAATTCACAAAGTGTGATTGAACTGGCATTTACTGAGGATTTAAGTAATTCAGATGTTAATAACCCACAGATAAGAAATGATTATAATATGTATGAAAGAGAACTCTCTGAAAAAAACTTAAATAATAATCTTTTAAAGGGTTCCTGGACTACAAAAACACCTTTTGAGTCTTCATCTGTTGATGAGCCTTTATATGTTTTTGCCCTTCAAAATGGCAAGCTTTCTGTCGTCAATTCTATTAATTGTTTTATAGAGGGGGAGCTTAAAATTCCCAAAGGTAATTTAAATGTTTTCGAGTTCACGCTAAAAATTTCTGGTTCTGCCTGTAATTTCAATGGAGATTATTCTGGACTTGGTTATTCTGACACCAAATGGATTGAAAAAGAGGATAGTGATGATGTGAAAATCGATGTAGAGGTCGATATGCTCACCTTTGCCTATTCAAATGATGATTTTGGTTTTGTTTTTGAAACTTATAGATTAAGTCCATGATTTCTTGATAGCTCTTGGTTGTTTTAGGTTTGTGTTGTTGCTATATCTGCCATAGCTAGCAAGGTAGAAGAAAAATGACCTCTTAGATTCAGCAAGAATCTTTAAATTACTTTTTTACTGATGCCCCTGTTTTATACAGGGGTTTTTGGTTTTTCGAACCTTGATATATTTACTTAGGTAGATTTAAGAGGAAATGGCGCACCCTCCGGGTATAAAGGCTCAATACGACTTATGCCTACGACTAATCGATTATGAGTCGACTGCTCTAACCAGCTGAGCTATGGGCGGTTTTCCTTTGGTGTAGTCAAATACCTATGTAATTCAATGATTTACGCAAACTACTTACGTCCAACTGATGACACCAATCTAAGTCTATTTAGACCCCGCGTCAAGTATATTGTTACCCAACTGTTACCTGTACTGTACCTAATCATTAAAGCCGAATAGGGCGCAATAACAGGGGGCAGGGGTGTCTTTTGTTGCGTTTAGTTGCTACTGGTTATGTTGGGGGGTGGATTTAAGTGAATTTAGAGATTGTATCTATATTACCTGCAATATATTATTCATCTTTGAATTAATTATAATTACCTTAAGGAAAATAATAATATGTTTATATTCAGATATATAGTTTCAATTTTGCTTGTTGCAACACTCGCATCATGTGGTGGCGGCTCAGGGAACTCAGACGTTTCAGCCAGCTCGAATAACGAATCTGCTGATGGTTATTGGGAAGGAAGAATCACTGACAGTTATGGGGCTTCATCTGAAGTAGTATTTTTTTCTAGCGGAGGAGAATTTATTGCAGTTGATGATGATAGTGATGTAATTGTGAGTGGTTCATTGAGTATAAGAGGAGACGAACTTACTTCAACAAACACTAAACTATATGAGTATGACGGTATCTATCTTATGGACTTAGAAATTGATGGTTTTGTTAATACAAAATCACGAATTCTCGCTGACGTTATTGATGTTGAGTCTGGAGAAACAAGCTCTTTAAGTCTGGACTATGATATTTTTTTAGATGAACCAATTACTTATTCTGACTTATCTGGGTCATGGGATTTTCTTGATGACAATGATGAATTTTATTCTGTTGATGTTGATAACAGGGGTGCCTTTAACGTTGATGTTGATGGATGCATTATTTCAGGCAAATTCTCAATACCTAACAATACAATAAGTATTATTTCCGCTGAGTTCACTGTATCTGGTGAAAGCACCTGTATTATCGGAAATTACAGTGGCCTAGGGGCCATAGTTGAGAATGAATTAGTGGCAGTAGGCATAAATAGTGAATATGCCATTGTACAGTTTGCATTCAAATCGAACCGATAAAAACAAAACATCAAGTTATATAGTTTCCTGATGAGTCAAAGAGTGGGGGTTAAGGATAATCAACCTTAACCTTAGTCCCCACGCCTTTGGCATGCTCTTGCCATGTTTCAAGCATAACTTCCCTAGCCCAATCCTCATGCCCCTGCTGAACTGCTATAGCATCATGGACTGATAAAAAAACGATATCTTCTTTAATACCTTCTAAAAGGACATCCTTGAGTATTTGACCTTCTAAGTTTTGAAGACTAATACCCCATCCCTTGAACAGTTCGAGCTTAGGGAAACGCTTTAGAGACCCTTTAATCATCCTATCAATCAAATCATCTGTGATGTTTTCTTTGTAAAGTGCCTTTCGACCTGACACCTCATTATCAGCCCCCATAGCAACTGTAATAAAGCGTTTTACAGTACTGCGACTGAGAACTTCAGACTCGTGCATAATGTCTTCATAGGGTGTCTCACCTGCATGTTCTTTAGCATTGATAGCTAGCTGAAGCCTAAGATGATTAGCATTGAAATCAACTTTACAAATTGACTGTAACCTCTACTGTACCTAATCAACAAATAATGAATTAGGAACGCAAGGAGTTTACGTATAACTGATTGATTTACACAGGAAATAATGGTGGGCCCAGTAGGACTTGAACCTACGACCAATCGATTATGAGTCGACTGCTCTAACCAACTGAGCTATGGGCCCTTTAACTTGTCTTTTTGCCGCTAGGCGGTGTCGCGTGCTCACAATTCTCGATCACATACATTGCGTATGCTCACTCTAATTGCTGTGCGGCTTCTAGCCTATCAACAAAAATACTGCGTTAACTTTTGATTGCCTTTTTGCCGCTAGGCGGTGTCGCGTGCTCACAATTCTCGATCACATACATTGCGTATGCTCACTCTAATTGCTGTGCGACTTCTAGCCTAACAACAAAAATACTACGTTAACTTTTATTTAATTTTTTTGCCGTAAACGGCATGCTAAAACGCTTTGTATTTATTCTAGATTACAAAGGGACAGTTTTAGCAGATTTCTTATTTATTCGTCGATAAAGCTGCGCAAGTGATCCGAGCGAGTCGGGTGACGCAGTTTACGTAGCGCTTTTGCCTCAATTTGACGAATACGCTCACGGGTTACATCAAACTGTTTGCCCACTTCTTCAAGGGTATGATCTGTATTCATATCAATACCAAAACGCATTCTTAGTACCTTGGCTTCACGAGCGGTTAGGCTGCCAAGTACGTTGCGTGTAGAGTCGGTAAGATTCGATTTAGTGGCTTCATCTACCGGCAAGGCAATAGTGGTATCTTCGATAAGGTCACCAATGTTTGCATCTTCATCTTCACCAATGGGCGTTTCCATTGAGATGGGTTCTTTTGCAATCTTAAGCACTTTACGAATTTTGTCTTCTGGCATTTCCATGCGTTCTGCTAATTCTTCTGGCGTGGCTTCACGGCCCATTTCTTGCAGCATTTGGCGGGAAATACGATTGAGTTTGTTAATGGTCTCAATCATATGCACTGGAATACGAATGGTTCTTGCTTGGTCAGCAATTGAACGAGTAATCGCCTGACGAATCCACCAGGTAGCATAAGTCGAGAACTTATAACCGCGACGATATTCAAACTTATCGACCGCTTTCATCAGGCCGATATTACCTTCCTGAATAAGATCGAGGAATTGCAGGCCGCGGTTGGTATATTTTTTGGCAATCGAGATTACTAGTCGCAAGTTAGCCTCTACCATCTCTTTTTTCGCGCGACGAGCCATGGCTTCACCCATAGTCACGCGGCGGTTAATATCTTTAATTTGAGCAATACTCAGCTGACTGTTAGCTTCAACCTGCGCTAGCTTTCGTTGACAGCGAACGATCTCTACTTCCTGATTTTTAAGGCCTTTAGACCAATCAGCATTACTTTCAATTAGCTGAGTAACCCATTCCATATTAGTTTCATTGCTAGGGAAGCTTTTGATAAAGTCTTTGCGTGGCATTTTTGCATAGCGCAAGCAGAGGCGCATAATGGCGCGCTCTTCAACACGAATTTTATCAACGGCGTTCTTTACCATGGCAATCAATGGATCGAATTGACGTGGCGTTAGCTTGAGGTATTTAAAAACATCAGAAAGTTGTTCTAGGTTTTCTTTAGAAGCTTTTCCATCGCGTCCGTAACGAGCAATACATTTTTCTGTTTTGCTCAACTGCGCTCTAATTTCTTCGAAGCGACGGTTTGCTTCTTCAGGATCTAGACCGCCTTCATTTTCTTCTTCTTCCTCTTCGTCTTCAACGACGGCTCCACCGTTGGCAATTCTTTCGGCTTCAGCGGCTTCAGCAGCTTGCTGTTGGGCTAGTGCTGAGGGCACATGCTCCATTGGGTTGAGGTAACCACTAATTAGGTCAGTTAACTTGCGTTCGCCGGCTAACACCTGATCCCATTCTGCAATAACGGCGGCGACAGTCGATGGCCAGTCAGAAACAGCTGACATTAGCTCTCGCGTGCCTTCTTCAATACGCTTGGCGATTTCAATTTCGCCTTCTCGGGTAAGTAGCTCAACAGAGCCCATTTCACGCATGTACATACGCACTGGGTCGGTTGTTCTATGCTGTTCAGATTCTACAGAGGCTAGGGCGGCTGCAGCTTCAGCGGCGGCAACCTCATCGGGAGTATTAACACCGGAAATCATCAGAAGAGATTCAGCATCAGGCGCAGTTTCAAAAACAGTGATGCCCATATCATTAATCATTTGAATGATATCTTCTACCTGCTCGGGATCTGCAATACCTTCGGGTAGGTGATCGTTAACTTCGGCGTAAGTCAGGTAACCCTGTTCACGGCCTTTGGCAATAAGATCTTTAATTCCGGATTGCTGATTTTTTAGATTATCGCTCATAGTTTTTGTACTGTCTTTTTATGCGCTTGAAATGGCGCGTAATTATATCGAAAATTTATACTAATGTCGCAGTAATTTTAGTAATTACAGCAGATATTGCCTATTTTTATCGCTGGGCTAGTAATCGCTGTTTAATTTGTTCTTTTAATGCCGCTGATTTTTCATCTTCCGGCAGTTCTAATCTGAGCTTATACAGTTGTTTTATCTGGCTCTCATCAAGTTTCTCTTGATCCAGTAAATGAGCGGCTTTTTCACTGGCAGGCAATTGGTAAAAGGCCTCTTTTAAGACATGATTCAATGCATCACGGAATTCCTGATTATCATCCCTTCCCGTACCTGAAGGCGGGTGATAGAGCTCACTAGCAGCCAGATCTTGTAAAATCTGGGTTTCCTGTGAGTCACTGTAAGTACCATGCCAATAAGCAAATATATGGGAGGGTTTGTATTGTGGATTACTTTGCACCACATTTAATAATTTTAAAAATAGCTGAGTGTCTATGTCTGACGAACTAAAAAGTAAATCTGTGCTATCAATATGTTCAGCTAATTGCGGATGATTAATCAGCAGGGCAGTCAGGTGTTTTATGGGCGTAAGGCGAATTTTTGAGGTTTTTTGATCATAGTCTGTGTCAGAAATGCCATAATCATCTTCTGCCGGAATAGGTGCTGATTCCCAAGTCTGAACCCCTGAATCCTGCTCATTGGACGGTGCAGGCTGATTGGTTTGAGGTGGCTGTATCGCAGGCCCGCCGTGAGTTTCCACATAGGTTTTGAGGTCATCTACAGCAATACTGGTTTTTCTTGAAAGCTCTTCAAGCATAAGCTGTTTAAACACACCTGTGGGTATTCGGTTAATTTTAGGTGCGCTTAATTTGCTAAGTTTGGCTTTGCCTTCACCGGTTTCTATATCGATGCCTTCGCTTAGCTCTTCAAATAAAAACTCGGATAAGGGTGTGGCATTTTGAATCTGCGTTTGGAATTTCTCTGAACCTAAATTTCTGACCATGGTATCAGGGTCTTCACCATCGGGAAGGAACAAAAATTTTGCGGTCACCCCATCGCGCATTTCTGGCAATGCAATATCAAGCGAACGCGATGCCGCACGTCTTCCCGCATTATCACCATCAAAGCAGAATACAATTTCACTGGTGTATCGAAATAATTTTTGCAGATGATTTTCAGTGAGTGCGGTCCCTAGGGTGGCAACTGCATTATGGATGCCAAACTGTGCGAGAGCGATCACATCCATGTAGCCTTCTACCATCAACAGATAGGGTATTTCTTTAAGTGCCTGGCGAGCTTCATATAGGCCATACAGCTCTCTACCCTTATGAAAGATAGGGGTTTCCGGTGAGTTGAGATACTTGGGTGTGCTGTCGTCTAGAACTCGGCCACCAAAGCCTAAGGTCCGCCCGCGCTGATCGCGAATAGGAAACATGATGCGGTGTCTAAAGCGGTCGTACTGTTTCTTTTCTTCGGGTTTGACCACCAACATACCTGAGTCTGCAAGCAATTTTACTTTTTCTTCTTTGCTGCCCACAGCTTTGAGTAGGTTATCCCATCCCTGTGGTGCAAACCCTATGCCGAACTGGGCGGCAATTTTTCCGGTTAGGCCGCGTGCTTTCAGATAGGCTACGGCCTGTTTCGCTTCTTCGGTGCGCAACTTCTGGCGGTAAAACTTGTCTGCTTCGGTGACTACGCTGTAAAGATCATCGCGATGCTGTTTGGCCTTAGGATTGGCTACCGCTTCTCTGGGGATTTCCATGCCGGCCTGTTTTGCCAGTAATTCTACTGCGGGCAAAAAATCGATACGATCAAATTCCATAATAAAGCCTAGCGCATTGCCGCCCGCGCCACAGCCAAAGCAGTAATAAAATTGCTTGTCTTGGGCGACTGTAAACGAGGGACTTTTCTCTTCATGAAAAGGACAGCAGGCCTTGTGACTTTTACCGGTTTTTTTGAGCGGAACACGGCTATTGACCACGTCGACAATATCGACGCGATCTAAGAGATCATCTATAAATGTTTGTGGAATTAAACCCGCCATATACCCAATCGAAGCAGTGATGTTAATGTGCTAGTTAAAGATACAGTGTAACGGGTTCTTTAAGGAAATAAACAGCGTTTATTAGACTAAGGCTTTTTTTACTGCACCACTAACAACGCCACCATCTGCTCGGCCCTGAATCTGCGGTTTCAAAATACCCATTACCTTGCCCATATCACGCATTGATTCTGCGCCTGTAGAGGCTATAGCCTGTTGGATTAGGTCATCAATTTCTTGCTCAGTGAGAGCAGTAGGTAGGAAATCTTGAATAACATCAATTTCTGCTACTTCGATATCTGCGAGCTCTTGGCGACCCGCAGCTTCATATTGAGCGATAGAGTCTCGGCGCTGTTTAATCATTTTGTCCATGATGGCAATCAGTCTTTGATCATCAATCTCGATTCGCTCATCAACTTCAATACGCTTAACTTCGGCTTGAATCAGTCGAATTGCACCTAGTCGAGCCTTTTCTTTGGCACGCATAGCCTCTTTCATCGCAGTATGGATCTGTTGTTTAAGACTCATTGATTACACCTTCGAATAAAAATTATTTTATCAGCGTCGATAGCTAGAAACACAAAAAGCGCCTCAAGGCGCTCTTTGCTATATATTTTGCTCTAAACTCTGCGGTTAGCGAGGGTTTAGTACAACCGTTGGAACTTGCGTGATTCGCGAGAAACCTTTTTAAGGTTACGCTTAACAGCTGCTGCGCCTTTGCGCTTACGTTCCCAGGTTGGCTTCTCATAAAATTCTTTTGAGCGAACCTTGGCTAAAATTCCTGCTTTTTCGCATGAACGCTTAAAACGTCTTAGGGCGACGTCAAACGGCTCATTTTCTTTAATACGCACACTTGGCATTGATGCATAATCCTGTTGTAGTAATTAAAATCCACTGAACTTTCTGTTCACTGGTATTAAGGGCGCGTAGTCTATACATTTCCTCTTATTGATGCAAAATCTTTTTACCTTTAACTGCAATTTTGGGTGGTTATTAAGTAGTTTTTAGTCAAAATTTACTATTAGAGCCCAATTTACACGCTTCATGGACTGTTTTTCTAATGAAAAAATAGTGGCAACTGGGTTCACAGAAACTCCCTTTGAGGTTAAAGTTGCAGGCTATAACCATAGATTAAAAACACAATGCTTGTATTAGGAATTGAAACATCCTGCGATGAAACCGGTTTCGCTATTTATGATAGCGAAAGGGGTCTTCTTGCCCATTGTTTATATTCTCAGGTGGCTTTGCATGCTGACTACGGTGGCGTTGTCCCTGAGTTGGCCTCTCGCGACCATGTGCGAAAGATTTTACCTATGTTTAATCAGGTGCTTGCCGAGGCCGGTGTCACCAAACAGGCGCTGGATGGCATTGCTTATACCGCAGGCCCAGGATTGATGGGGGCATTAATGGTTGGTGGTTCTATGGCCACTGCCTTGGGTTTTACCCTGGATATCCCTGTAGTGGGTGTTCATCATATGGAAGGTCATTTGCTGGCGCCTATGCTGGAAGATAAGCCCCCGGAGTTTCCCTTTGTTGCTCTGTTAGTTTCTGGGGGGCATACCCAGTTAGTTTCAGTGAAGGGCATTGGTGACTATAAACTTTTGGGTGAGTCTCTTGACGATGCTGCTGGTGAGGCCTTTGATAAAACCGCTAAAATGTTGGATCTAGATTATCCCGGTGGCCCAGTTTTAGCCAAATTGGCTGAAAAGGGCCACCTCAATCGTTTTGATTTCCCAAGACCGATGACCGATAAACCGGGTTTAGATTTTAGTTTTTCTGGGCTTAAAACTCATACTAGAAATCTGATCGAAAAGCATCGCGGTAGTGATGTGCTCCCCGATCAGCAGACTACCTATGACATCTGTGCGGGGTTCCAAGAGGCGGTAGTGGATACGCTAACCATCAAATGTAAGCGCGCCTTAAAGCAAACTAATATGAAGCGCTTGGTAATTGCCGGTGGTGTTTCTGCCAATAAGCGCCTACGTCAGAAATTAGAGGCTGAGTTAATGCAATTTGATGCTCAGGTTTTCTATGCTCGTCATGAGTTTTGCACGGATAATGGTGCTATGATCGCCTATGCGGGCTGTCAGCGGTTACTGGCAGGTGAGCGCAGCGATCTGTCGTTGTCGGTGACACCGCGCTGGCCTCTGCAAAGCCTTTCTTCAATTTAAGGAACCAATTAATGGATATTGTTTACATAAGAGACTTGCGAATAGAGACTATTATTGGCATCTATGACTGGGAGCGCGAAGTTAAGCAAACAGTCAGTTTAGATCTTGAGATGGCCCATGATATTCGAAAAGCGGGTGAAACAGACGATATTCAATATGCACTAAATTATAAGTCGATTGCTAAACGTCTTATTGCTTTTATCGAGCAAAGTGAGTTTTTGCTGGTTGAGCGAATGGCAGAAGAAGTTGCGGCTATTGTTATGAATGAATTTTCTGTCCCCTGGCTGCGACTTCGGTTAAGTAAACCTGGCGCCTTACGTGGTTCAAAGGATGTGGGTATTCTGTTGGAGCGCGGTGAAAAGCCTGCTGGAGTGCCTATTTAATGGCACGCATATACCTAAGCTTAGGTAGCAATATTGAGCGAGAGCAGCATATTTGTGCCGCTCTTGATGCGCTGTCGAATTCTTTTGGTGAATTAGAAATTTCCACGGTCTTTGAATCTATTGCTGTAGGGTTTGAGGGTGATAGTTTCTATAATTTGGTTGTAGGTATTCAAGCCGATCAGTCTGTGGGTGAAATTACTAAAATTTTAAAGCATATCGAAGACTGTAATGGGCGTGATCGCAGTGCCCCCAAGTTTGGCCCGCGTAGTCTGGATATAGATATCCTAACAGTTGATGATTTAGTGGGTGAAATTGATGGAATTCGATTACCCAGAAACGAAGTACTAAAGAATGCTTTTGTACTTCAGCCTTTGGCTGAACTAGCGCCGCAGATGTTGCATCCAGAAACCCATCAAACTATGGCAGACCATTGGCAGGCTTTTGATAAGCAAAGCCAGAAGTTATGGCCGGTTGATTTTAACTGGCCATCTAGTTAGTCGCTAAAGGCTGGTTGAGCTACCGCCATCTACGGCAATGGTTTGCCCAGTCACATAGCTGGCATCTATCGCAAGAAAAAACACCGCATCTGCGATATCCGATTCCCTACCCAAGCGTCCCATGGGGACATTGCTGAGAACAGCCTGTTGTTTTTCAATATCGTCTTCTTCGTGCTCGGGCCACAAAATGGCACCCGGGGCTACTGAATTAACCCTCACTTCAGGGGCTAGCTCCAGTGCAAGAGTTTTTGTCATAGCGATGTTACCTGCCTTGGCAATGGTATAGATAGGGTGATTAGCCAGTGCTTGACGGGCATGCATATCTGAAATGTTCACCACAGATCCGGAATATTTTTTTAGCAGTGAACTGAGTTGTTGGGTTAGGAAGAAGGGCCCGCGCAAATTACTACCCACCAAATCATCCCACTGAGCCTGGTCACAGTCCTCAAGGGGCGTTGGATAAAAACTTGAGGCGTTATTAACCAGAACATCTAATCTACCTAGGCTAGTGACTAATTTGGCAATTTTTTCAATTCCATCGGAACTACTCAGATTAGCCTGCACCATCAGGCAGCTATCAGCATCCTTTTGATTAAGTGATTCGCATAACTTATCAGCATCAACAGCAGATTGGTTGTAGTGAATCACTACCAAATAGTTGGCCTGGTGAAACAGATGGGCAATATTGGCGCCAATACGTCGGGCGGCACCGGTAATTAAAACAATTTTTTCACGTTTATTCGGCTTAGCCATAGGATCATATTCCGTTATTGGTCTTAAATTCAGTTAACTGTTGTATTTGACGCTGATTAAGTTGCTTGCCAATTTCAGCACCGGTTACGCCCTGAGCAACAAGGTCTGAAATATCAGCCTGACTCACTGTCTCAAGGGCGGCGAGCAGATAATCTTTAGAAGGGTACGCAGCATCTTCAAATCCAGCTCTTCCTTTAATGTCTGCTTCACAGCAGGTTAAGAAATCTCTCAATTTATCGGGCGATCGAATGGCGCCAATACTTTGAAATAGCTTAAGTAATGTTGCAGGTTTAAGTTCTAATGCTTTGTGGCAGTGAAGGTGAAACTCAGTTACTGCCATGGCTAACTGGCGATGTCTATTAGGCACAGTTAAACGATCACAGATCGCTTTAACCAGAGGTAATCCGCGTTTTTCATGACCCGAATGACTTGGCAGAACATCTTCAGGGGTTATGGCTTTGCCCACATCGTGCACCAATACCGCAAACCGAATCGCTTCGCAATCGGTGAGTTTGGTGGCGGCTTCAAGTGCCATAAGAGTATGAATGCCGGTATCAATTTCAGGATGGTAGTCAGCGCGCTGAGGAACGCCAAACAATGCATCGACTTCAGGTAACAACACCTCGAGAGCATTGCAGGCCTTGAGCACTTCAAAAAACACCTGAGGCGACTGCTCTGTGAGAGCGCGACTGGTTTCTTTCCATACTCTTTCGGCCACCAGAAATTCCATCTCACCTTTTGCCACTATGGATTTCATTAGCTCCATGGTTTCTGGGGCTACAGTGAACCCTAAATGCGCATAGCGGGCTGCAAATCGTGCGACTCGTAATACTCTTAATGGGTCTTCGGTGAAAGCTTCTGAGACATGACGTAAGAGCTTTTTTTCTAGATCTTTCTGTCCGCCAAACGGGTCAATAATATGGCCTGTGTCATCTTGGGCCATGGCATTAATGGTCAGATCTCGCCGAATTAAATCCTCTTCGAGACTGACTTCGGTTGAGGTATAAAATTCAAAACCTTTGTAGCCATGTCCGGATTTTCTTTCGGTTCTAGCCAGTGCATATTCTTCACCAGTTTTAGGGTGAAGAAAGACCGGAAAATCCTGACCTACAGGCTTATAACCCAGATCTGTCATCTGTTCTGGGGTGGCACCCACCACTACCCAGTCATTTTCGCTACTCGGGTAGTTGATTAAGCTGTCGCGAACTGCGCCGCCGACTAAATATATTTGCATCAGGATCTCTCAAGTTTAATGCATTGTAGATCGCATACTGTTTCATCTCAAACCATTGACTGCATCAAGTCAATATTTTGCTGAGATGGCCCTACATTTACGCTATTTATCCAATCAGCTATTAATATAAGAATAAATAAATAATCCTGATGATCCTCTGCTCGTTAACGTTCGTACGAAAAATTGTTACTTATTGAAAGACTAAATGATGTTTTCATTGAGTCATAAGACAGGCTATTTATTTACGTGGATAATAGGAGTTTCTATGTCTAGTGATATAGAAGAGGTTGTAGAATTTGCTTCGGGTTATGATTCTTCAGATCATCAGCCGCCAAACATGGCCTCAAATGCCAGTTCCGAGGACAGTTCTTCTCTAAAAGAAAAGTTTAAACAGAGCAGTCATTCTAGAAAGCGACTTGAGGAAAAGCTGGAACAATCGAAAATTGACCGTGAGGTTAAGGATTTTGATTATGAGGATTTCGAAGACTAGCTAACCCATTCAATAAACATTTCTAATGCCCACAGCATTTTCTGCTGTTTTTTGGCATAATACTGTTCTAATTTTTTTAGGATCAAACAGTCCATTGACTACTCATACTGTTCTAAAAGTGGAAAGCTTGGCTTTTGAGCGCAATGATGCCGTTCTTTTTCAGCCGGTAGACTTTGAGCTAAAAGCTGGTGAAGCCTTGCAGATACTGGGTGTCAATGGCTCCGGTAAAACCACCTTATTCCAATTATTAACGGCTATTTTGCCCTCGAGCTCAGGGCAGATAAGTTATTGCGGACAGCCATTGAGCGACTGTCGCTATGAGTATCTTTCTGATGTTCTTTTTATAGGTCACCAGTCAGGAGTCAAAGCCGCTCTGACAGTCGAAGAAAATCTTCGCTGGATGAGCCCAAATAATACATCCTGTGAAAAAATTTCTGCTGCTCTTGAGGCGGTAGGTCTCAGCGAATATGCGCAAATACACTGTGCTAATCTTTCTGCCGGACAAAAGCGTCGCGTTGCCTTAGCGCGCCTAATGACTGCACAGGCAAAACTTTGGTTATTAGATGAGCCGTTAACCTCGCTGGATAAGCAGGGTGTTGAATTAGTTGAGCGTTGCATGTGTCAGCATCTAACTCAGGGTGGTGCAATTCTGTTCTCATCGCATCAAGATCTAGCCCAGGTGACAACCCGTAATTACAAGCTAGAACCTGTCGTGGAGGTGGCTTGATGGCGAATAACCTCTCGGGTGGATTTAAAGCCTATCTTCACAGAGATTTACTTATTGCACTGAGAGATAGAGGTGACTTAAGTAAGCCACTGATGTTTTTCCTGCTAGTGGCTGTTATGGTGCCGCTTGCCATAGCACCAGAGGCAAGTAAGTTGTCGGCTATAGCACCGGGGCTAATATGGATTTTGGCATTGCTGGCTACGTTGCTTTCTATAGAGCGTCTATTTAGTGAAGACTATGCAGATGGCTCCCTTGAGCAACTATTAATAAGTCCGAATTTGTTAATGATGCCAATTTTGGGAAAAATTACCGCCCATTGGCTGGTTATTGGGTTGCCACTAACCCTGCTTTCACCGGTGATAGCTATTTGGTTTTCCTTGCCTATTTCAGCGATGGTCCCAATGATGCTCAGCCTTGCACTGGGAACCGCAGTGCTAAGTTTAATTGGTGCAGTGGGTGCTGCTCTGACTCTACCACGGCAGGGAGGGGTTTTATTGGCATTGCTGGTAATGCCTCTATATATGCCAGTATTGATATTTGGTAGTGCAACTATTCAAGCTGCGGTGGATGGTCTTAATTGGCTTGCCCCGCTGGCTATGTTGGCCGCACTTTTAGCGGTAGCCATTGTGTTATGTCCGCTGGCTATTTCAGCCGGTCTTAGGATTGCTAAGAATGGTTAATTATTTAAAAGGGTTATTGAATTAAATGAATTTTAATTTGCAATGGACTTGGTTTCACCGCTTAGGGTCACCCCGTTGGTTTTATCAGAAAACCCAGCGTTGGTTGCCATGGTTAGCGATTGCCACTTTAGCACTTTTGGTTACTGGTCTTGTTTGGGGGTTAGCTTTTGCGCCGCCCGATGCTAAGCAGGGCAATAGTTTTCGTATTATTTACCTGCATGTTCCTGCCTCAGTGGTCGCTCTTGCCGGTTACTATATTATGGCAATTTCAGGTGCAGTGGGCCTTATTTGGCGAATTAAATTATCCTTTATGCTGATGCGCTCTGCTGCGCCGATTGGCGCTGCGCTAACCTTTATAGCGCTGGTAACTGGCGCCATTTGGGGTAAGCCGACCTGGGGTGCCTACTGGGTTTGGGATGCGCGAATTACCTCCATGCTTATCTTATTGTTCCTATACTTTGGAGTAATAGCCCTTAGGCATACCTATTCAAACAATGAAGCGGCCGATAAAGCGGGCGCCGTTTTGAGTCTAGTTGGCATGGTCAACGTACCTATAATCTACAAGTCTGTTGACTGGTGGCAGACGCTTCATCAGCCAGCCACCATTAAATTTACCGGTGCGCCTAGTATGCATCCTGATATGTTTGCGCCACTGGTGGTCATGATTATTGGCTTTTACAGTTTTTATTCATTAGCACTTATTTTATTTGCCCGAGCAGAAATACTAAGACGAGAATATCGTGCTAGCTGGGTAAGACAGCTTGTTACAAATCAGCCGGCGGAGAAATAGAATGTACTTTGATAGCTTACAGCAACTGATGTCGATGAATGGCCATGGCATCTATGTATGGTCATCCTTTGCAATTTCCGCTGTGGTAATGATTGGGCTGATAGTTAAACCCCTTAGGCAAAAACAGGCTGCAATGAAAAATATCGAATTACAGATTAAATTGCAGGCCAGTAAACAGGCCGCAAAACAGACAGAGGTCGCAGATGCACCCCATTCGTAAGCAAAGACTACAGGTTGTGTTACTTATTGTGGTTGCCAGTAGTGTCGCAGTGGGTCTAATGGCTTATATGCTGGGTCAGAATGCTAATTATTTCTTTACGCCATCTCAGGTACTTCAGGGTGAGGCGCCAGAGAATGTCCGCATCAGGGCAGGGGGGATGGTAGTTGAAGGTTCTATTGAGCGTTCAACGGATTCTCTTGAGGTCAGTTTTTTAGTGACTGACGGCATGGCCAATCTTAAGGTGAGTTACAGCGGCATCTTGCCCGATCTATTTGCCGAGGGTGAGGCAGCTATTGCTACAGGCAAGCTAGATGAAAACAACGTTCTGCAAGCGACTCAAGTGCTTGCCAAGCATGATGAAAATTATACGCCGCCAGAAGTCGCTGACGCCATGAATAAAGCTTATGAGATGAAGCAAAAAGAAAAGCAACAGCAACAGTATCAAGAGGGCTACGAGTGATTGCAGAGCTTGGGCACTTTGCTCTAATTATCGCCTTGGGTTTGGCACTGATGCAGTCATTGGTGCCAATGGTGGGTTCCTTCAAGGGCTATACCGCTTGGATGCGTCTTGGCCATTCTCTTTCCTATGGACAGTTTTTATTTATTGCCATTTCATTTATCTGTTTGGCAACTGCCTTTTGGCTGGACGATTTCTCACTAAAATATGTGTCGCAAAATTCTAATACTCAGCTTCCAAACCAGTACAAAATCAGTGCGGTGTGGGCGGCCCATGAGGGCTCCTTATTGCTTTGGGCATTAATTTTAGCCGGATGGACTGCGGCGGTTGCACGCTTTAGTCGCCCGTTACCCCTAGAGTTAAGGGCGCGAATACTGTCTGTTTTAGGCGCAATATCGGTGGGTTTTGCGTTGTTTTTGATACTGACATCTAATCCTTTTGAGCGTCTGCTTCCCATGACACCAATGCAGGGTTCAGATCTTAATCCGCTGTTACAGGATATAGGGTTAATTATTCATCCTCCTATGCTGTACATGGGGTATGTAGGTTTTGCGGTCCCCTTTGCCTTTGCTATTGCGGCACTTATTGGTGGGCAATTCGACAGTGCCTGGGCTCGCTGGTCGCGCCCTTGGATCAATATGGCTTGGGTGTTTCTGACCATTGGCATTACCTTGGGTAGCTGGTGGGCTTATTACGAGTTAGGTTGGGGTGGCTGGTGGTTTTGGGATCCAGTAGAAAATGCGTCACTGATGCCTTGGCTTGCCGGGACTGCGCTCATGCACAGTGTTTCGGCAACTGAAAAGCGTGGCGTATTTCGTAGTTGGACGCTACTGCTGGCTATTTTTGCTTTTTCGTTGAGTTTGTTGGGAACATTCTTGGTTCGCTCGGGTATTTTGACTTCCGTTCACGCCTTTGCCGCTGATCCTGAGCGCGGGGTGTTTATGTTGATGTTTTTAGCGGTGGTGATTGGCGGCTCCCTGATGTTGTTTGCATTGCGCGGTCCGGCAATGTCAAAGGTTGCCTCCTATAGTGGCTGGTCGCGCGAGGCGATGCTATTGATAAACAATGTACTACTAGTTAGCTCATTAACCATGATTTTGATTGGCACCCTATACCCACTGATTGCCGATGTACTTGAATTGGGTAAGATTTCTGTAGGCCCGCCTTACTTTAACTTTTTCTTTGTGCCGCTTAGTGTTGGTTTGGTAGTTGCCATGGGTATTGCGGTATTCAGTAAATGGAAAGCTACGGATAGCAAATTTTTGCTGAGTAAAATTCCGTTGCCACTGGCCATAGCTGTTGTAGGTGCAATTTCACTGCCTTTTGTATTGGGCGATACCGATTCAGGTTACTCAGTTACTGCCGGACTGACGTTGCTTCTATCTCTTTGGTTGCTAGCGACTATTGTTATAGATTTGAAAGCCAAAATAGGCACTGATTTAACTCGGGTGGCTAAACTAAGCCACAGCTATTTAGGTATGCAGCTAGCACATTCTGGATTGGCCATTCTTGTGTTGGGGGTGGGTTTGAATGCCGCCTATGACGAGATTAGAGAGTTGCGAATGGCGCCGGGTGATTCAGCGACAATCTCTGGCTATCAATTCGACTTTAAAGGCGTTAACCCCGTCGCCGGCCCTAACTTCACGGCATACCGAGGCCAAATTACGGTGACCAAAGGCGATAAATGGGTGGCAAATTTGTTCCCAGAAAAGCGCCAATACAATGCCGGTGGGCAGGTGATGACCGAGGCTGCCATTGATCCCTCTTTGGCGCGTGATATTTATGTCTCCTTGGGCGAACCCTTAGCTGAGGGCGCTTGGGCGGTAAGTCTTCAAGTTAAAGCCTTTGTTCGCTGTATCTGGTTGGGCGGTATTTTAGTGGGTTTAGGCGGCTTAATAGCGGCAACCGATCGGCGTTATCGTCGACGAAAAACACTGCTTGAAAATAAAAGGGCAGAGGCATGAACAGATTAGCGCTATTCGCTCCACTGGCAGTATTTTTGGTGTTGAGTATATTTTTATTTAAGGGCCTAGACCGCGACCCTACAGAACTTCCTTCAGCACTGGTTGGGGAGGCTTTCCCTGCCTTTACACTACCTGCGCTCAATGATGGCCGACTGTTATCTGAGCAAGATTTAAAATCACGGGTTACTCTGGTGAATGTCTGGGCGACCTGGTGTTTTGCCTGTCGTATTGAGCACCCCATGCTCAATCAGCTTGCAGATCAGGGCGTAGCCATTGTGGGTATCAATTACAAAGATCAAGATGCCAAGGCGCAAAGTTGGCTTGAGCAAAGAGGCAATCCTTACCAGTTTAATATTGTCGATGCGCAGGGTAGTCTGGGCTTTGATTTGGGTGTCACTGGGGCCCCAGAAACCTATCTAGTGGATGCTCAGGGTGTTATTCAGTATCGTCGCGTGGGGGTGGTTGACCAGCGCGTATGGGATGATGAATTCAAAGTGCTCTATGAGCAACTAGTAGGTAAAGAGAAATGAGTATTCGTTCGCTGCTCGTTAATTCACTGATGGTATTTGTTCTCTGTGTAATTCCGTATGGGCAGTTTAATCAGCAGGCTCAGTTGCAGGCAAGTACTGATGTGGTTATCTTTTCCGATCCCTCACTGCGTGAGCGCTACTACCAGTTGGTTGCTGAATTGCGTTGCCCAAAATGCCAGAATCAAAACCTCGCTGATTCTAATGCGCCCATCTCTAAGGATATGAAAGCGCAAATTTATAGCATGTTAGAGGCGCAAAACACCGATGATGAAATAAAAGCCTATTTGGTCTCCCGTTATTCAGAATTTATTCTTTATCGCCCAGAAGTCAATTCAGGTACCTGGTTTTTGTGGTTCGCGCCACTGTGCTTTGTTTTATTGGGTGCTTTGATTGTCTGGCGTTACGCCTTTAACAAACCTAAAGCTAGTTCTGTTAGCGCAGAATTGACCGCTGAACAGCAAGCACAGCTCGATAAGTTATTAGAAAAGGATAGCCCACAATGATCTGGTGGTTAATTGCAGGACTGTTATTACTTGCCAGTTTGTTCTTGGTCTACCCTTTTGTACGTCATGATAAGGTGGAAGTGCAGGACGATGCGGATGCTAATCTGCAAATCTTCCGTGATCAACAGGCGCAATTAAATAGTCAACTGCAACAGAACGAGATACAACAACCACAATATGATCAGTTATTAGCAGAAGCCAAGCAATTGCTCCTGTTAAATAGCCAGAAACCACAGGCTGATGAGAATCAAGCCCCTAGAAAATCCGGCTGGCTCTTGCCTGTTTCATTACTACTGTTACCTATTTTTTGCCTAGTGAGCTATCATCATCTAGGCGCTGCAGCTGATGAGAAAATACTAAAAATGCTTGAGCAAAATACACAGCTGTCTGTGGATGACCCGCAGGCGCAGTTTAAACAGCAAGCGTTATTTAGCGCTATAGAAAAAAGAGCGGCACAGCGCCCAGACAATATTTATTACTGGATACTCCTAGCCAAGCGCGCGGTTCAACAAAATGACCTGTCCAGTGCACAGTTTCACTATGCGCAAGCGATTAAAGCCTCGCCAGAAGACAGCTATCTGTTAGCGCAGTATGCAGAAATCACCTTTATGCTAGCCGATAGCCAGTTTACTGATGAGGTTAACAGGGCCATCGATAAAGCATTTGCCATTGATTCGTCAAACCCTACCGTATTAGGGCTTAAAGGTATTCAGGCGTTTGAAACTGAACAGTGGCAATTGGCTATTACCTATTGGCAAGAAGCCAGCAGACAGATGGAACAGGGCTCACCAACCGCCACTGCTTTAAAAGCCGGTATAGCGCGTGCGCAAAAGCGCTTGGGTATTGAGCCCCAAGAACAGTTGTCACCGCAGGTGGAGATTACGGTTAGTATCGATAAATCCATTCAATTTGACCCCAATCAAACAGTCTTTGTCGCGCTCGTAGCCATCTCAGGTGCACCCATGCCTTTAGCTGCGAAAAAACTAAGGGCAGGGGACTTACCGACCACTATTACCCTTAGCAATGCCGATGCGGTGATGGAAGGCTATAATCTTTCTAGTGTTAATAAGGTCAAAGCGGTGGCAAGACTTTCTCAATCCGGTTCTGCTACTCCGCAGATAGGGGATTGGGAGGCAGATATTCAGTTAGTAGATTTATCTTCTCAAAAATACTCATTGGCCATTGAGATATCTCGTCAAAGACTCTAATTTAAAGGGGTTTTTAGGCTAAAAAAAACTCTTAATTCCTTTCATTTTAAGCGACCTTTTAAATCCATCGAATAATTCTGTCATAAATGTCGATTAATGGTTTTGCCTAGTGCTTATACTGTGTAGAATAAGCCAAAAGCCATAGCAAAATGGCAAACTTAATTTGACCAAGAAATCGACCTAAAATGCGCCTTAAATCAATTAAATTAGCTGGGTTCAAATCTTTCGTTGACCCAACCAACGCGCAGTTCCCCAGTAACCTCTGTGCAGTTGTCGGCCCCAATGGTTGTGGTAAATCTAATATTATTGATGCGGTGCGTTGGGTAATGGGCGAAAGCTCTGCTAAAAATCTGCGCGGCGAGTCGATGTCTGACGTTATCTTCAATGGTTCAGGTGCGCGCAAGCCAGTAGGTCAGGCCTCTATTGAGTTAATTTTCGATAACTCTGATGGGCGTATTGTCGGTGAATATGCCTCCTACAATGAAATTGCCATTAAGCGTAAGGTTACTCGAGATGGTACAGCTAACTATTACCTCAATGGTAATAAGTGCCGTCGTCGTGATATTACGGATATCTTTTTAGGTACAGGTTTGGGTCCACGCAGTTACGCGATTATTGAGCAGGGTATGATTTCTCGGCTAATCGAATCTAAGCCCGATGAATTGCGAGTTTATATTGAAGAAGCTGCCGGTATATCTAAATATAAAGAACGTCGCAGAGATACCGAATCGCGGATTAATCGAACCAAAGAAAACCTTGAGCGACTGACCGATATTCGCGATGAGTTAGGTCGTCAGTTAGGTCGACTTGAGCGTCAGGCTAAGGCCGCTGAAAAATACGCTGAATACAAGAAGCAAGAACGTCAATTAACGGTTGAATTGTTAGCCTTGCGCTGGCGTGATTATGACCAGTCTGGTCAACAGCAAAAGCAAATCATTGGCAAGCTTGAGCTTGAGCACGAAAAGCTGGTTACCGAGCGCAGTGGTTGCGATACCGCGATTGAAAAATTGCGTGCTGACTTTACTCAAACCAGTGATGCATTTAATGAAATTCAAGCCAGTTTTTATAAGATTGGTGGTGAGGTTGCGCGCCTAGAGCAGGCCATTGAACACTCTCAGCAACGCGCCCAAGAATTAGATAAAGACCTTCAGCAGACCGAGCATAACTTTACTGAAGCCGAGCAACATCTGAATACAGATAAGCAAAAGGCCACTGGTTGGGAAGCTGAGCAGGCGGAGCTAGAGCCTCTATTGGTGACGGCACAGGCGGCAGAAAAAGCCTCTGCAGAGTTGTTGCAAACCGCTGAAACTGCGATGCAACAATGGCAGCAATCTTGGGATGAATTTACTCAGGCTGCAGCTGATCCACGTCAGCAGGCTGAGGTTCAGCAGTCAAAAATTCAGCATGTAGAACAAATTTTACGTCGTCTTGATGAAAGGCGCGGTGCACTGGCAACAGAGGTCAGTCGCTTTCAGGACAGCCCTGCCGAGCAAGAAATGGCGGCAGTGCAGACTGAACTCACTGCAGTTGAAGCTTCGCGGGCTGATGTAGACAAAAAGCGCCAAGAACAGAGCGCAACTATCCAGTCATTGCGCGAGAAAGAAAAACAAACTGCTGTTGATTACAACAGGCTTCGTAGTGAACAGCAGACTTTAAAGGGACGCGAAGCATCACTTGAAGCGCTTCAGCAAGCGGCTAAGGGTGATGAATCAGAAAGAAAATGGTTGGCTGACAAGGGCTTGGCAAATAAGCCTAGACTGGCTGATTCTGTGGTTCCAGCTAAGGGTTGGGAACTTGCGGTTGAGACTGTTTTGGGCAGTTACTTACAGGCTATTGCAGTTGATGATGTGGTCGCCAGTATCGACTTATTAGATGACTTTAAGAAGGGCGAATTATTACTGATTAGTAAGGGCTCTGGTGCTAAAAACACGGCTGATAAGGGTCGCTTGCTCAGTGAGCTAGTCAAAGCAGAGGGCGTTGATGGCCTATTAGCCAATATCTATGCCGCCGATAATCTGGCTGATGCTTTGGCACTTCAGTCTAAACTTAGTCCAGTTGAATCAGTGGTTACCCCTGAGGGTATTTGGTTAGGAAATAACTGGTTGCGTGTGGCGCGTGATAAAGACGCCACTGCAGGCTTCTTGCAGCGCAAGCAAGAGCTGGAACAAATTGGCAAAAAGCTTTCTCAGGTTAATCAACAAATCGAGAAAACCG